>CALCPL010000091.1 GCA_937897125.1 uncultured Candidatus Pelagibacter sp.
CGAGATTGCCTCTTGTCTCGTGGGCTCGGAGATGTGTATAAGAGACAGAAAAAAGTGTGCTCTACTTATAAATAAAAATGAAACATTTTATCAACCTTAAAGACATACCTTCAGCAGATCTTAAAAAGATCATTGCTGATGCAAAAAAAAGAAAACAAAAAAGAAAAAATTATAACACTCTAGAAATTGATAAAGACAAACCTTTAAAAGGTAAATTGCTTATTCAAATGTTTGAAAAAGCAAGTTTAAGAACACGATTAAGTTTTTATCTTGCAATAAAACAATTGGGTGGAGGAACCATAACTCTTAGAGCTAACGAATTGCACCTAGGAAAAGGTGGAGAAAGTCTAGCAGATACGGCCAAAATCTTATCGACTTATGGAGATGGTTTTATGCTGAGAACTGATAGTGATGAAAAAATAGCAGAATTTAGTAAATATTTAAAGATACCTGTAATAAATGGTTTAAGCCCATCATCTCATCCAACGCAAGTGCTATCAGATATTTTTACTGTGGAAGAAATTAAAAAAAAATCTATTTCTAAATTAAATATTTGTTGGATTGGAGATTCAAATAATGTTCTAAATAGCTTGATTGCTGCTTCAGTTAAATTTTCTTTTAATTTAAATATTGGTTGTCCCAAGAATTATGAGCCTAAAAAATTTGTATTAGATTGGGTTAAAAAAAATAAAAGAAAAATTCATATTTTTAATGATGCAAGAAAAGCAGTTAAAAATGCTGATGTAATCTTTTCAGATAAAGTAATTTCATTGAATGATAGAGTTAATAAAAATAAAAAGATTAAAGATTTTAAAAACTTCCAAATTAATTCAAAATTGATGAGTTTTGCTAAAAAAGATACAACTTTTTTACACTGCCTTCCAAGGGGAGAAGAGGTTACAGGAGATGTTTTTTTGGGAAAAAATTCAGAAGTATGGTTACAGGCTCTAAATAGAGTGCACGTTCAAAAAAGTATTTTATTGTATTGTTTTGGGAAATTAAGGTAGCTGTTTAGGGCTATCACTGCTTTGATTTAAATATTTAATTACAGAAGCTCTGTCTTTCTCTTTTCTTAAACCAGCATATGACATTTTAGTTCCCTTTAAATAAGAAGCAGGTTTTTTTAAGAATCCATTTAATTCTTCAAATGACCATTCTTTACCATATGAAGCTAAAGCTTTAGAGTATTTATAATCATCTACTCCACCAACTGTTCTACCAACAACATTATATAATGCAGGACCAATCTTATTTTTACCACCTTTATTTATTGAGTGGCATGCTGCACATTTTTTAAAAATTTTTTCACCAGAAGCAACATCGCCTAGTGCCATTATAGCTGCAATATCTACTTTTTGTTCAACTTCAGCAACTTGAGATGTTGTAGAGGCTAGTTGTCCCTCTACTTCAACTTTATATCCAGGATTTTCTGGTTTATTTACATGAAAGACACCATCTGCAATCTTTCCTAAACCGATTACAAGTAGTGCAACCATTAAAATTGCTGCAATAATTTTATTAAGCTCGAACGAATCCATATAATTATTATTATTTTGCAGATATAACATGATAATTAAAAAAATACTTAATTTTTAATTTTTAATTTTGCGTCTGTTAGACGCACAAAATAGTAAATTTATAATGGCTAAAACATTAATATTAATTCCATCAAGAATGTCGGCAAATAGATTGCCGGGTAAACCACTTTTAAAAATTAATAATTTATCAATGATTTCTCATGTTTTTAAAAAAGCAGAGGAAGCAAAAATTGGTGAAGTCGTAGTAGCAACAGAAGATAAAGAAATACTTGATGATGTTGAAAAAAATGGAGGCAGAGCCATTTTAACTGGTAGCACTCACAAGACTGGTACAGATAGAATTTTTGAGGCTTATGAAAAACTCAACATCAAGGACATTGATTTTATACTAAACCTACAAGGAGATGAGCCAAATATCGACAAAAATGATATTATAAATTTAAATAATTTTATGATTAATAGCAGTTCTGAAATTGGAACGCTAGCAGCTGAGATTAAAACTGATAAAATGTTAAGTGATCAAAATGTAGTTAAGGTTATTACAGAGTCAAAACTAGAAAAAAATAATTTTCCAAAAGCATTAAATTTTACTAGAGATAGTTTTTCAAAAAATAATCAAAATATTTATCATCATATTGGAATCTATTCATACAAAACAAGTATATTGAAAAAATTTGTTAGTCTGGATCAAACATTAAGTGAAAAGCAAAATAGATTAGAGCAGCTAAGAGCATTAGATAATAATTTGAAAATCAGTGTTGCTTTGGCAAATTTTTCTCCTATAGGCGTAGATACAAAAGAAGATTATCTGGCTATAAAAAAAATTATGGAATATAAATCATAAAAATGAGCAAAATTTATTTTCAGGGTACATTTGGTGCATATTCACATCTAGCAGCGTTAGAAATAGATCCTAAGGCAGAGGTAATTCCATGTAAAACATTTGATGAATGTTTTTTAAAAACATCTCAAGATAAAAACTCGAGAATGGTAATTCCTGAATCAAATCGAATTACAGGAAATATTGGAATCGAATATCTTATTTTTAAGTATAGACTGAATATTTATGCTGAACATTTTCATAAAATTGAACATAATTTATTAGGACAACTAGATAGTAATTTAAGTGATATAAAAGATGTTTATTCTCACTCTCAAGGCTTATCTCAGTGCTCTAAATTTATTAAAAAAAATAACTTAGTTGAGCATATTCGTGCTGATACTGCTGGTTCAGCTGAGACAATTTCAAAAACTAAAATTAAAACTGAAGCAGCAATTGCCTCTTCTTTGAGTGCAGAAATTTATGATCTAAAAATACTTTCAAAAAATATTGAGAATGAAGAGGGTAATGCCACAAGGTTTTTGGTAATGGGCAATGAAGTTTTACAGCCTGATTTTGGTGAAAAGAAATACATAACTTCTTTTCTGTTTAAACTGAAAAGTAAGCCTGCAGCTCTGTATCAATCATTAGGTGGTTTTGCTATTAATGGAGTTAATCTTACAAAGCTTCAAAGTTATCCAGAACAAAATTCATTCGAGTCATACTTTTTCTTATGTGATTTAGATGGTCACATAGATGATCCAAAAGTTCAAAAATCTTTGGAAGAATTAGGACTTCATTGTCAAGATTTTCACGTACTAGGTGTTTTTGAGGCTGATAAATTTAGAGAAAAATAATCCAGAAACTTTTCTTGTAGATTAGAAAACATTACTGTTATAATAGTTTTGGAGGCTAGAGGTGAATGCTGCTTGAACCCGACCAGATCTTAACGGAAGCAGTCGTAGAGACAGTTATTCAGGTTCTAGTCTCCTTTATATAAAATGAATAAAAATACAAAAGTTTTAGCTTTAAAGTACAGACCTCAGACATTTAATGATCTTATAGGGCAAGATGTTGTTGCGGAAACAATTTCTAATTCTATTAAGGCTAATAAAGTGCCTAATGCCTATCTTTTTACTGGAATTAGAGGAATAGGAAAAACTACTACAGCAAGGATTGTTGCAAAATCTCTAAATTGTTCAAATGGAATAGATAATTTGTGTAAAGAGGAACTTTGTGAAAATTGTAATGCCATTTCTAACTCAAATCATATTGATGTATTGGAAATGGATGCAGCAAGTAAAACAGGAGTAGACGATGTAAGAGACCTTATTGAATTTTCTAGATATGGCCCAACTACTGCTAAATATAAGATATTTATAATTGATGAAGTGCACATGCTTAGCAAACAAGCATTCAATGCATTGTTAAAAACTTTAGAGGAGCCACCAGAATATTTAAAATTTATCTTTGCAACAACAGAAATAAAAAAAATTCCAATTACAGTGGTCTCACGTTGTCAAAGATTTGATTTATCTAGAATTAAATCTTTAGAGTTGTTTGATTTTATTAAGAAAATTAAAGAAAAAGAAAATGGCAACGCATCAGATGATGCTCTTAAATTAATTGTTAAAATTTCTGAGGGTTCAGTTAGAGATGCGCTATCGTTACTTGATAGGGCTCTACTTACTTTGGATAAAGACAAAGAATTAGATCTTGCAGCAGCACAAAAAATATTTGGTTATTTTGATAAGTCTCAATTAATTGATTTATTTGAATTGATATTTGAGGGTAAAGAAACTGAAGTTCTCAACACTTATAGAGAAATATATAACCAGGGTGTTGAACCAAAAATTTTTATTAATGATTTTTTAGAACTCTTGTATTATTTTAAAAATGTAGAGTCACTAAACTTAGATGGTAATAATTTTTTATTGAATGATGAAGAGTTTAATAAAATTAAAGATCTTTCAGAAAAAGTTAACAATGAAACCTTAATATTATTTTGGCAATTTACTATTAAAACACTTGAGGAGCTTGATATTGTTTCTAATCAACATTTATCAATGGAAATGTTCTTAATTAGACTAATTCATTTAAGAGGCATTAAACAAGATAGTGATGATTATAACAAAGATAGTAGGCCAATAGCCGAAAGTGAAAATCAAACATCTTTTTCACCAAAAAAAACAAACGAAGATATATTTGGAATAAAAGATAAAGCAGAGACTATAGGGCAAATGAAAAATATTGTTCAAGAAAAAGATATCAAAGAAAAAGAAAATAATAACATTGAAACAAATACCAGTCTTATAAATTCATTTGATGATCTATTAAAAGCATGCTCTTCTAAAAAAGAGATTAAATTAAAATATGAATTAGAAAAAAATGTTAACCTTGTAAGTTTTGAAAACAAAAGAATTGAAATTTCATTTAATGAAGATTTAGATAAAGATTTTATTAAAGACCTTTCAACAAAACTTTTTGAATGGACTAATGAAAGATGGATTATAAGTCTCAGCAAAACCAAAGGACAGCCATCTAAAAAAGAAGAAGAAATTAATCAAAAAAAAGAACTGATAGAAAGTGTAAAAAATTCTTCAATTTATAAAGATATTTTAAAAAGTTTCCCTGACGCAGAACTTATTGACGTTAAACCTAGAAAAGAAGATTAAAGAATGACTGATTTTACAAAAATTTTAGATAAAGCAAAAGAATTAGAGGCTAAAATGAAAGAGAGCCAAGAAAAAATAAAAAACATTCAAGTAGAAGGAACATCTGGTTCAAATTCTGTAAAGGTTACTTTAAATGGTGAAAATGAAATGATCAAAATTGACCTTTCAGACGAAATATTAAAGGAAAATAAGATTATAATCGAAGATTTGATAGTGGCTGCCCATAATAATGCAAAATCAGAATTGAAATCCAAGACATCTGAAGAAATTTCTAAGTCTACAAGTGGATTTGGTATTCCTGGTTTTAAATGGCCACTTTAAGAATATGCAAAATATTAATGAGATAGAAGAGTTAATTAAATTAATTTCTAAACTCCCTGGCTTAGGTCCTAAATCTGCAAAAAGAATTGTATTAAAACTTATTAATAATAGGGATGAACTTGTAAAGCCAATGGCAAACACTCTGGCACAAGTTTATAAAAATGTTATTAGATGTCAATCTTGTGGTACTTTAAAATCTAATTCATTAGGCTGTAACAATTGTGAAAATGCAAAAGAAAAATATAATAAAATATGCGTAGTTGAAGACATTGCGGATCAATGGTCAATTGAAAATTCAAATATTTATAAAGGCTACTTTCATATTCTTGGTGGTACTATTTCTTCTGCTGGCCAGAGAAAAGAAGATCTTTTGATTAATTCATTGGTAGAAAGAGTTTCAAGAGAAAATATTGAAGAAGTTATACTAGCAACAAGTGCAACAGTAGAAGGTCAAACTACAGCTTATTACATAGAGGATAGTTTAAAAAAAACTTCTACTAAGGTTACAAAACTTGCTCAAGGACTTCCTGTTGGTGGTGAAATAGAAAATCTTGATGATGGAACTTTATATTCAGCTTTTAAAAACAGAACTGGAATTAAAACTAATTCTGACTAGATTTCTTTAATAATCGATTTAGATGTAATAACGGTTCTGTGTAACCAGAAGGTTGCTCTTTACCTTTAAAGATTAAATCACAAGCTGTCTTAAAAGCAATTGATTGTTCAAAATTTTCAGACATCATCTCGTAGCTTCCTCTTCCAGAGCGAGTATATGCACCATCATTTTTATTTTGATCATCAACAATTTTTGCCATTTTTTTCATCACTTCCATAACTTGTGATTTAGTACAAATATCGTGATGTATCCAATTAGCTATATGTTGAGAAGAAATTCTTAAAGTGGCTCTATCCTCCATCAAACCAACATTATTAATATCAGGTACTTTTGAACAGCCAACTCCGTGATCTATCCATCTTACGACGTACCCTAAAAGAGTTTGTGCAGAATTAGAAATTTCAGAGTTAATTTCTTCCATTGACCAGTTTGGCCTATCTGCCACAGGAATTGTTAATAAGTCATCCAGTTTTGCAGACTCTCTTTTTTGAATTTCTTTTTGTTTCTCAAAAATATTTATTTCATGATAATGAAGGGCATGAAGAGCTGCCGCTGTAGGTGAGGGAACCCAAGCACAATTTGCACCAGCATTTAGATGACCAGTTTTTTGTTCCATCATTTCTTTCATTTTGTCAGGCATAGCCCACATGCCTTTTCCAATTTGAGCCCTACCAGAAAGACCACATTGAAGACCTATGTCTACGTTATTATTTTCATATGCCCCAATCCATTTAGAAGATTTCATATCTCCTTTTTTAATCATAGGACCAGCTTCCATTGAAGTATGCATTTCATCACCAGTACGATCTAAAAAACCAGTATTAATAAAAAATACTCTATTTTGAAGTGTTCTAATACACTCTTTTAAATTAGAAGAGGTTCTTCTCTCTTCATCCATAATTCCAATTTTGCATGTATATTTTTCCAATCCTAAAACTTCTTCAACTTTAGTAAAAATTAAATCTGTAAATGAAGTTTCATCAGGACCATGCATTTTTGGTTTAACAATATAAATAGAACCACTTCTAGAATTACCCTTCTTTTTAATATCATGAAGGCAAGCTGCTGAAGTTATAAAAGCATCCATAATACCTTCTGGTATTTCAGAACCATCTTTTAAAAGAATTGCAGAATTGGTCATAAGATGTCCAACATTTCTTATTAACAATAAACTTCTTCCATGTAATTTTAATTCTTTTCCATCTTTAGAAATATAACTTCTATCAGGATTTAATCTACGCTCATAAGTCTTTCCATTTTTTTCAAAAGTTGATTTTAAATCACCTTTCATAAGTCCAAGCCAATTACGATAGCAAACAACTTTATCATCTGCATCAACTGCAGCAACACTGTCCTCATTATCACAAATAGTTGAAACTGCTGCTTCAACAATAATATCACTAATTTTAGCAGGATCCTGTGTTGCACTAAATGCCTTTGGATCTATAATTATTTCTATATGAAGATTATTATTTTTTAGAATTATTGCCGAAGGATTATTAGCTTCACCTCTGTGGCCTATAAATTTACTTTTATCTTTTAGTTTTGTCTCTTGGCTGTCTTTACAAATAATAAGTGAACCATTTTCTATTTTAAATCCAGTTATATTTGCCCATCCGATAATTATATTTTCTAGTGGAAAATATCTTTCTAAAAAATTTCTTCCATATTTTATAACCATTTCTCCTCTTAGGGGGTCATATCTTTGTGATGCACTATCCTCAGATTCCTCTATTACATCAGTACCATATAAACTATCATACAAACTCATCCATCTTGCATTAGCAGCATTAAGTGCATACCTATCATTCATGATTGGAACTACTAATTGTGGTCCAGCAATATTAGTTATTTCTTCATCAACATTATTTGTTTTGATCTTAAAATCAGGGCCTACTTCTTTTAAATAATCAATTTCTTTTAAAAATTTTTTATATTCTTCTAGATTGATTTCATTACCCTTATTTGCAATATGCCAATCATCTATTTTTTTTTGTAAATCTTCTCTTACTTTTAATAGGTCTTTATTTTTTGGAGCTAATTCATGAACTACTTTGTTGAAGCCTTCCCAGAATTTTTCTGAAGAAATATTTGTATCTTTAAGCAATTCTTCATTAATGAAGTTAAGTAATTTATTAGAAACTGATAGATTGTGTATTTTTGTGTATTGTTCTTTCATAGCACCCATTTTACCCCATCTGTATTTTTGCCTGAGAGTTTTGCTCCATCGGCGAGATAAATCTCTTTCCAGAGTGTTATGTTTATTATCGGTCCATTTGCCTGAGAGTTTCCGGGGTGGTTGCTCCTTCGGCGCTATTATTTAATAGTCTCTCCCGATATCAATTAAGAGTACCTCTTAATAGAATTATGTCAAATATAAATTATTTAAAACATTTTATTGCCTTTTTTCTTAATTAATTAATAATTAAACAATCATATGAAAAATTATTTAAATTTTGAAACAGATATTAAAAATTTAGAGATAGAAATAGACAAACTTAAAGACCCTTATAATCAAGATGGTCTTTCGGAAGTAGATACAAAAAAAATTTCTGAGTCTCAAAAAGAGATAGATAATAAGCTACAAGAGATTTACTCTAATTTAGACCCTTGGCAAACTACTCTAGTTGCAAGACATGAAGACAGACCTAAAGCAAAATTTTTTATCGATAATTTATTTGAGGATTTTATCCCATTGTCAGGTGACAGATTTTATGGAGAAGATAAATCAGTATTAGCAGGATTTGCAAAATTTAATGAAAAATCTGTCTTAGTTATTGGTCAAGAAAAAGGGGATAGCCTTGAAAGTAGAATTGAAAGAAATTTTGGAATGATGAGGCCTGAGGGTTACAGAAAAACAATTAGATTAATGAAATTAGCAAACAAATTTAACATTCCGATAATTTCTTTTATAGACACACCTGGAGCTTACCCTGGTGTAGGTGCAGAAGAGAGAGGTCAAGCAGAGGCAATTGCAAAATCAATTGAGTGCTGCATGTCGTTAAACGTCCCAACTCTTGCAATTGTTATTGGAGAAGGTGGATCAGGAGGTGCAATAGCACTTGCTTCATCTAACAAGGTAATCATGTTAGAAAATGCAATTTACTCAGTAATATCTCCAGAGGGCTGTGCCACTATTTTATGGAGAGACCCTAAAAGAACTTTAGAAGCAGCAAAAGCCATGAAATTATCCTCAAAAGACCTCTTAGAACTAAAAGTAATTGATGAAATTATTCCAGAGCCAATTGGTGGTGCCCACAGAGATAGAGACCTAATATTAGATCTGTCTCTTATACACATCTGACGCTGCCGACGAATAGAGAGGTGTA
>CALCPL010000092.1 GCA_937897125.1 uncultured Candidatus Pelagibacter sp.
GAGTCTGCTGAAAATCCACCAAAAATAATAGAGTGAACTGCACCAATTCTAGCACAAGCTAGCATTGTTACTGCAAGCTCTGGAATCATAGTTAAATAAATCGTAACTCGATCACCTTTTTTAATTCCTAGTTTTCTTAAACCATTTGCAGCTTTAGAAACTTCATTATGTAATTGTTTGTATGAAATCTTTTTAGTATCTTTTGGATCATCACCCACCCAAATAATGGCTGTTTTATCTTTTTTATCTTTAAGGTGACGGTCTATACAATTGGCAGAAGCATTTAATGTTCCATCTTCATACCATTTAATTTTAACTTCTTTTTTGCTGTATTTTACGTCTTTAATTTTTTTGTATGGTTTAATCCAAGTAATTCTTTTTCCCTCAATCTTCCAAAAGTCATCATTTTTTTTAATCGAGTCAGAGTATTTTTTTTGGTATTTTGCTTTATTTACTAGAGCACTTTTTACCCACTCAGGCTTAGATTTTATGATTAATTCTTTTTCTTCAATTTTTTTTAAAACTTTTTTCCTAATAGGCTTTATTTTTTTCTCAGCCTTAGTTTTTTTAGGAGTTTTCTTTTTTACTTTTGATATTGATTTTTTTTTAGGCATGAATTTTTTTTATTTAAATACTACTCATCTTATTTAAAATTTTCCAGCTTTTAGAGTCGATTGGCATAACAGATAATCTACTTTGTCTAATAAGTGATAAATGGCTAAGAGACTTGGTTTTTTTAACCTCTTCAAGAGTTACACTTTTCTTTAATTTTTCTTTAAACTTTACTTGAACAGCTACAAATCGTCCATCTTTGTCAGTTTTATCTAAGAAAGCTTCTTTAATAACCTCAACTATACCAACAATTTCTTTGCCTATATTTGAGTGATAAAAAAAACAAAGATCTCCTTTTTTCATTCCTCTTAAATTTTTAGCTGCCTGGTAATTTCTTACTCCATCCCAAGGAGCACCTTTAGCACCAGCTTTTTTTTGTTGATCAATTGACCAAACATCAGGCTCTGATTTCATTAGCCAGTACTGCATTACAATCTTACTCCAGCACCTTTTAAAAAAGCAGCATCTGCATCTAAGGGCCACCTAGGTTTTGCAGGACTATCTAATTCACTAAACTGTTTTAACTTAAATTTTTCTAAGCCAACCATTGCAATCATTGCAGCATTATCTCCACACAAATTAATAGGTGGAAATATTGCTTCAAAATCTTCTTCTTTACAAAGATTAGTTAGAACTTCTCTAATTCTTTTGTTTGCAGCAACACCACCCGCAACTACAAATTTATTTTTATTTGTTGTGTTCATTTTTTTAAATTCTTCAAAAGCAATTTTACTTTTCTTATATAGTATTTCTTCAATTGTTTTTTGAAAAGATGCTGCAAGATCATATTTTTCTTGATCAGTTTTTATCTGCTTTGATATTTTTAAAACAGCAGTTTTTAGACCTGCAAATGATAAGTTACAGCCACCTTTATGAAAAATTGGTTTGGGTAACTCATATTTATTAGGGTCACCTTTTTTTGCATATACTTCAATTTGTGGCCCACCAGGAAACTCAATTCCTAACAATTTTGCAGTTTTATCGAACGCTTCACCAACAGCATCATCAATAGTTGTTCCTAATCTTTTATAATTTCCCAAACCTTGCACACTTAAAAACTGAGTGTGGCCTCCAGAAATTAAAAGCAATAAGTAAGGATAGTTTAATTCAGAATTTAGTTTTGGGCTTAACGCATGTCCTTCTAAATGGTTAACAGCTATAAAAGGTTTATTGAGAGAAGAGGCCATTGCTTTTCCAAAACTTAAACCAACTGACAAGCAAACTATAAGACCAGGTCCTGCAGTTGCAGCTATTGCATCCAGGTCTTCCATTTTTACTGTACTTTCATCAAGAGCTTTTTTAGTGATTAAATCAATTTTTTCCATATGAGATCTTGCGGCAAGTTCTGGCACAACACCACCAAACTCTTTATGAACATCTACCTGACTTGAAACAATACTTGATAAAATTGTTGGCATACCTTGCTCATTTTCAGTTATGATAGAGGCAGCTGTTTCATCACAGCTTGATTCAATTCCTAAAATTATGGGTTTTTTATTCATTAAATTAGTTTTTATTAATATTACATTCTCAATATAAGTATGAAGTATAAAGCAATTAAATGAAAAATAGAAAAATTATTATAGGCTCTAGAGGAAGCAAATTAGCACTAATCTATGCAGAAAAAGCTAGAGAAAAAATTCTCAAACATTCAAAAGATTTTGGAATTGAAGAAGTAATCATTAAAGAAATCATAACCAAGGGTGATCAAGTTCAAGACAAAAGATTGTCTGAAGTAGGGGGTAAGGGACTTTTCTCAAAAACTATAGAGGTTGAATTATTAGAAAAAAAAATAGACATAGCTGTGCATGCATTAAAAGATATGCCTTCTGAAGAAACTAAAGGATTATTAACAGATTGTTTTTTAGAAAGAAATGATCCAAGAGAAATTTTAATTAGCAAAGATAATAAACATCTAAAAGATTTAGCTTCAAATTCAATTATTGGAACATCCTCATTTAGAAGAGAATTTCAGATTAAAAAAATAAGAGACGATCTTAACTGTAAATTAATTAGAGGAAATGTTGATACAAGAATAAGAAAACTTAATGAGAATTTATATGATGCAATTATTTTATCATATGCTGGGATCGATTCTTTGGGATTAAATCAAAATATCTCTCAAACTTTTTCTACTTCAGAAATTATACCTTGTGCTGGACAAGGAGTTATTGCTTTGCAATGTAGAGATAATGATGAAGGTTTAATTGAATTATTAAAAAAAGTTGATCATCAATCAACACACAGTTCAATAAAAGCTGAAAGAAATGTTTTAAAAGTTTTAGAAGGAGACTGTGAAACAGCAGTAGGAGCATTTGCAAACATTGAGGGTGATAAAATTAATCTTGAAGTAGAGCTTTTTTCATTAGATGGCAGTAAAAGGTTTTATTTAAAATCATCTGAAAGTATAGACAAAGCAGAAGAATTAGGAATAGAGATGGGAAAAACTCTTAAAAAGATGTCTAATAATTCTTACAAAAAATAATATGCATATTTTATTCACACGGCCCTTAGAAGATTGTCATGAAATGATATTAAAATTTCAATCATTGGGTCATGAAATATCTCATTTACCATTAATTAATATTGAGGGTTTAAAATATGAAGCTCCCAACTATTCTGACTTTAAAGGAATTATTTTTACAAGCACTAATGCAGTTAAATTTTTGGATATAAAGAACATTGATAAAAAATTAAAATGTTTTTGTGTTGGAAATGCTACAGAAAAAAAAGCTAGAAGTGTTGGTTTTCAAAATGTTTTTGCAGCTGAAGGAAATGTTAATAATCTTAAGGAATTAATCTTACAAAATTTTAATCCTTCTGAAGGAAAGCTAATTTATATAAGTGGAGAAATAATCTCTAGCAATTTAGATAAAGAGCTAATTTCAGATGGCTACAATGTGGAAAGAATAATCAACTATAGGGCCAATGAAATTAAAAAGTATGATGAAAGCTTTATTGAAAAACTTAAATTGAAAATGCCTGAAATCACTTACATTTATTCACAAAATAGTGCGATTAATTTTTTAAAAGTAATTAAAAATTATCAGCTAGAAACCCTATGGATGAATACTAATTTGATGTGTATTGGAGAAAAAACCTCTTCAATTCTTAATGAAATTAAATGGAAAAAAATTTTTCTTTTTAACCCTGGAGAAGAGGAATTTTTGCTATATAAAATTTAATTATGGACATATTTAGTAATTTTAGTGATCTGTTTATTTCTGTTTGGTCTAAAGGAATTCGTGGAGTTGATATTTTTCAAATACTAATTGGTATTGGAATATTTTTTATTTTTTTAATTTTTAGAGGAATAATAAGTAAAGTTATTATTAAAAGATTAGAAGCAATTTCAAAAAGAACTACAAATAAATTAGATGACACCTTCGTCCATGCAATGGAAGGGCCAGCTAGATTTTTACCAATTGTTCTAGGTTTTTTTATTGCAAGTTATTATATGTCTTTTGCAGATGATGGGAGAGCCATAGTTGATACAATTAATCGAACATTAATTACAATTTTAATATTCTGGGTTATCCATCAAATTATTGAACCAATTTCTTATATTTTAAGTGGGCTAGATAAAATGTTAACCCGTGAGTTAGTGGGCTGGATTATAAAATCCTTAAAGATTTTAATTTTTATTCTAGGGTTAGCAGCTGTTCTTGAACTTTGGGGAATAAAAATTGGACCAATTATTGCAGGACTGGGTTTATTTGGTGTTGCTGTTGCTTTAGGTGCACAAGACTTATTCAAAAATTTAATTTCAGGGATTTTAGTTTTAGTAGAAAAAAGGTTTAAGATAGGAGATTGGATTTTAGTCGAAGGTATTATTGAAGGTATTGTCGAGAAAATTGGTTTTAGATCAACAGTTTTAAGAAAGTTTGATAAATCTTTAGCTATAATTCCTAATTTTCAGTTTGCTGAAAATGCAGTTATCAATATTAGTGAGACAACTAACTGGAGAATAGATTGGGCAATAACACTTCAATACGACACTACTGTTGAACAATTAAAAAAAATTAGAAATGAAATTGAAGGTCACATTAATAAAAATGATGATTTTGACAAAGCTGTAGGAGTTGCAGTTAGAGTTGAAAAATTTTCAGATAGTTCGATTGATATGAGGGTTAGATGTTTTACTGCCTCTAACAGTTTTTCAACTTGGTTGGAGGTTAAAGAAAAACTTGCAATTGAAATAAAACAAATTGTTGAAGGAAACAAAGCAGCTTTTGCTTTCCCAAGTCAGTCAATTTATATTGAGAAAAAATGATAGCTATTTTTTACTTAGCACTTCAAATATTAAAACTTTATTCATATGTCGTTTTAGCTAATGTGGTTATTAGCTGGCTTGTTGCATTTAATATCTTAAACACTCAAAATAGATTGGTTTATTCTATTTTAGAGGTGACTTATCGATTAACAAATCCCGCACTTAATAAAATAAGAAGTTTTTTACCTAATTTAGGATCAGTAGATATTTCACCAGTTATATTACTGTTATTGATTTGGTTTATAGAAATGTGTATGAAGTTGTACATTGCACCAATGATTTTTTAGGTAGATACATGATTTTAATAGATGGAAAAAAAATAGCAGCTGAACTTAGAGAAGAACTAAGACAAGAGGTTGTAGAGCTAAAAGCTAAACACAACAAAATTCCTGGGCTTACGGTTATTTTAATTGGGGATATGGCCCCTAGCCAAATTTATGTTCGTATGAAAGAAAAAGCTGCGAATGAAGTAGGGTTAAAATCTGAAGTAATTAGATACCCAGAAGCTGTTGAAGAAAAAACAGTATTAGATAAAATTGAAGAACTAAATAAAGATGAAAGTATTTCAGGAATTTTAGTTCAACTACCTTTACCAAAACATATTGATAAGCAAAAAGTTATTGAAACTATTTT
>CALCPL010000093.1 GCA_937897125.1 uncultured Candidatus Pelagibacter sp.
CACCTCTCTATTCGTCGGCAGCGTCAGATGTGTATAAGAGACAGCATTACAATAGCACCTTCTGTATTTGGGTACCTTACACCTTGCCTTGCTTTGATCTCATTCTTTTTATCTTTTTCTAAAGAATTCCAATCTTCATTCCATGCACACTGCAACATATGACCATAAGTTTCCGTTAATCCATAAACGTGCATCACTTCAAAGCCAAGGTTTTCCATTTTTTCAAAGATGATGCTTGGTGGCGGTGCACCTGCAGTCAAAACATTTACTTTTCTTTTTAAAGATTTTTGATCTTCTTTTGGAGCATTAACAATCATATTTAATACTATTGGGGCTCCCCCAAAATGAGTTACTTCATATTTATCAATTAATTCAAACATCTTTTTTACATCGATGTTTCTTAAACAAATTACTCTTGCATGTAGCATTGCTAGTGTCCAAGGATAGCACCAGCCATTACAATGGAACATTGGCACAACACATAAAAAATTTAGTTTGTTAGGCATATTCCAGGCTGTGGCACTGCCAGTTGACATCAAATATGAGCCTCTGTGATGATAAACTACTCCTTTTGGGCTTCCAGTGGTTCCTGAGGTGTACCCTAATGAAATTGCTTCCCATTCATCTTTTGGTTTTTTCCATTCATAATTTTCATCACCTGTATTTAAAAAACTTTCATATTCAAGTTCTCCTATTTTTTTGAAAGAACTTGTATCTATGTCTTGGTCCTCAATATCAATAATTGTAATTTTATTTTTAACATTCTTTAAAGCCTTCTCAATTACATCATGAAATTGTCTATCTACAATTAAAACCTTTGCATCACTATGCTGTAAAATATAACTTACTGTATTAGGGTCTAGTCTTGTGTTGATTGCATTAATTACCGCTCCTACCATTGGTATTGAATAATGTGCTTCAAAAATTTCTGGTGTATTGAAAGCCATTATAGAAACTGTATCTCCAGTTTTTACACCCAATTTATCTAGTGCGCTGGCAAACTTAACACATCTTTTATAAACCTCTCCCCAGGTGTACGATCTACTTTCATAAACTAAAGCTTCATAATTTGGATATATATCTTTAGTTCTTTCTAAAAATGTTAAAGGAGAAAGAGGAACATAATTAGCCTCATTTTTATCTAAATTTGTATTGTAATGACTCATATTAACTGAATTTAAAATTCATTATATAATCACTTCCCGATGTGGCAGTTTTAAAATGACTTTCGGCTCTTGGTAAAACTCTTTTAAAATAAAAATTTGCTGTTTGAATTTTATCCTCATAAAAGTCTTTGTTTTGTTCATAATCTTTAAAACTTACCTCTAAAACTTTTATCCACGCATGTGCTATAGACACAAACCCCAATGCTTTTAAATAGTCATTGCATGCTGCACTTGCATCATCTTTTGAGTTTTGAACCTTTTCTTTAATCCAATCAGTAAAGGTAGATAAGATCTCTAGATGTATTTTTAGCTCTTTTATGAAAGGTTTTAATTTTTCATTTTCAATACTGCAATCATTCTTAATCAATTCTAAATACTTATTAATTATATCGCCATTTTTATTTACCAACTTTCTAAAAACTAAATCTGCTGCTTGGATTGAGTTTGTTCCTTCATAAATGGGGGTGATTCTATTATCTCTATATAGTTGTTCTATTCCTTGGTCTTTTGTATACCCATAACCACCATGAACCTGCATAGCCTCACTTGTTATTTCCATTCCCATATCACTAAACATCGTTTTAACTACTGGTGTCATTAACGACACAAGATCTGATGCTTCCTGCTTTATTTTTTCATCTGGATGATAAAGACTAACTTCTGTTTGTTGAGATAACCAAAAACATAAAGCTCTTTCACCTTCAATAATAGATTTCATATTAAGCAAAGATTTTCTAATGTCAGCATGCTCAATTATAAAATCTGCTCCATTAGTTGATTTTGTATTATTTGTTTTTCCTTGTTTCCTTTCTTTCGCGTAACTTAAAGAATTTTGATAGGCTATTTCAGAAATTCCTAAGCCCTGAATTCCTACAACAATTCTCTCTAAATTCATCATAGTAAACATTGCATTTAACCCTTTATTCTTTAATCCAATCATATATCCAGTTGCATCATCAAAGTTTAATACACATGTAGCAGAACCTTTAATTCCCATTTTGCTTTCTATAGAACCTGTAGAAACTCCATTTCTTGCGCCAATAGATCCATCTTCATTTACCACAAACTTAGGTACTAAAAATAAGCTTATTCCTTTTGTTCCTGCTGGAGAGTCAGCTACTCTTGCAATAACTAAATGGATAATATTCTCCGTTAAGTCTTGATCACCTGAAGTAATAAAAATTTTCTGTCCACTTAATTTAAAAGATCCGTCAGATTGCTCAATAGCTTTAGTTTTTAAAAGTCCTAAATCAGTTCCACAAACTGGTTCAGTAAGGCACATCGTACCACTCCATTTTCCTTCAACCATTTTTGGAAGGTATTTTTCTTTTATTTCATCTGTAGCATGATGAGAAATACAATTATATGCACCAATACTTAACTCACTATAAAGTTTAAATGATAAACTTGCAGATGATAACATTTCATCAAAAAAAGCACTTACAGTTTTTGGCATTCCTTGTCCTCCATATTTTGGATCACAAGAAAGTGAAGTCCAGCCATCTTCTATATATTTAGAATAAGCTTCTTTATAGCCAGGCGGTGTTCTAACCACACCATTCTCTAGAACTGTTGGGTTTTCATCACCTGATTTTGCTAATGGTAATATTAAGTTTTGATTAATCTTAGCTGCTTCTTCTAAAATATCTTTTACTAATTCTGAGTTAACTTCTTTATATTTTTCAAGATCATTATAATTTTTATTATTTCTTAATTTATCAAAAAGAAACATCATGTCTTCTACTGGTGCAGTATAATTTGGCATTCCAGAACTTTAGAATAATTATTTAATTATTGCAATTTTGAAATTATCGCATCACCCATATCTGATGTTGATACTTCTTTTTTTCCCTCAGAAATAATGTCTTTTGTTCTAAGACCATCATTTAAGACATCTTGCACAGCTTTTTCTAAAGCATCAGCTTCACTATCTAAATCCAATGAGTATCTTAAGGCCATTGCAAAACTTAAAATTGAGGCTATTGGGTTTGCAATTTCTTTTCCAGCAATATCTGGTGCAGAACCATGAATAGGTTCGTACATAGCTCTCATTTCTCCATCTTTATTTTTTGCACCTAAAGAAGCTGATGGTAATAAACCCAGAGATCCCGTTAACATTGAAGCTTGATCTGAAAGCATATCTCCAAATAAATTGTCAGTAACAATCACATCAAATTGCTTTGGGTTTTTTAATAATTGCATTGCACAATTGTCAGCAAGCATATGACTTAATTCTACATCTTTATATTCTTTGTCGTGTAGCTCTTGGACTTCTTCTTTCCAAAGTTGTCCAGCTTCCATTACATTCGACTTTTCACATGAAGTAACCTTATTTGATCTCTTTCTTGCTAGATCAAAAGCTACTTTTGCTACTCTAACTATTTCGCTAGTTGTATATGAGTGGGTATTAATCCCTTTTCTTTCACCATTTTCTATTGGCTTAATTCCTCTTGGCTCACCAAAATAAATTCCACCTGTTAATTCTCTAACTATCATAATGTCTAATCCAGATACAATTTCTGGTTTTAGGGTTGAGGCATCAACTAATTGCTCAAAACAAATTGCGGGTCTTAAATTTGCAAATAGTTTTAATTCTTTTCTTAATTTCAATAAGGCTCTTTCTGGTTTTTTTGAAAAATCTAAGTTATCCCATTTTGGTCCACCAACTGCACCCAACATAACAAATTCACTTTCTAAAGCTTTATAAAAAACTTCATCCGTAATTGGTGTTCCATGCTTATCATAAGAACAACCACCAGCTAAATCTTGATCAATTTCAAAATCTAGAGATTTATTTGAATTCAACCATAAAATAACTTTTTTAACTTCTTGAATAACTTCAGGTCCAATGCCATCCCCAGGTAGAAGTAAAATTTTTCTTTTTTTAATTTTTATCATTAAATATCCATGGTTTACTATTTTTTAAGTTTTCTTCAAAGGTTGTGATTTTTTCTTTTTTGGCTAATGACAGCGCAATATCATCAAGCCCTTCTAATAAACATTTTTTCTTAAAAGGATCAATATCAAACTTGATTTCACTATTTCCAAAAATTACCTTTTCTTCATTTAAGTCTATTGAAATTTCTTCTTTTCTTTTTGAATATTCTGATAATTCTTTTATTTTTTCTTCTGGTAAAGTAATTGGTAAAATTCCATTTTTGAAACAGTTACTGTAAAAAATATCAGCATAACTAGAGCTTATCACGCATGTAATTCCAAAATCTAAAAGTGCCCATGGCGCATGCTCTCTTGATGAACCACAGCCAAAGTTTTTTCCTGCAATTAATATTTTTGATTGATTGTGAGGTTTTTGATTTAGAATAAAATCTTTTATTTCATTTCCATTATCATCATACCTCATTTCAAAAAATAAGTTTTTTCCTAACCCTGTTCTTTTAATTGTTTTAAGAAATTGTTTTGGAATAATCATATCTGTATCAATATTTACTATTGGTAAATAAACTGGGATACTTGTAAGTGAATTGAATTTTTGCATTTTAGTTTTGATACTTTCTAACATCATCTAAGTTTCCAGAAATTGCAGCTGCTGCTGCCATTCCAGGGCTGACTAAATGTGTTCTTCCACCTCTACCCTGTCTTCCTTCAAAATTTCTGTTTGAAGTTGAAGCACATCTTTCTCCTTGTTTTAATTTATCCGCATTCATTGCAAGACACATTGAGCAACCGGGCTCTCTCCATTCAAAACCTGAAGCTATAAATATTTTATCTAGGCCTTCCTGCTCTGCCTGCTCTTTAACTAAGCCTGAGCCTGGAACAACCATTGCATGAACATGGGATGCTTTCTTTTTATCTTTTAATATTTTAGCAGCTTCTCTCAAATCTTCAATTCTACCATTCGTACAGCTTCCTATAAAAACCTTATCAATCTTAATATCTGTAGCAAGTGTATCCGCCTCTAAACCCATGTAATTTAATGACCTTTCTAAAGAGTTTCTTTTGTCTTCATCTTGTTCATTTTTAGGATTTGGAACTTTGCCATCTATAGTGATTACATCTTGTGGAGAAGTTCCCCAGGTAATCATTGGTAAAATATCTTCTGCTACTAAATCTATTTCTTTATCAAATTTAGCTCCATCATCAGTTTTTAAATTTTCCCAATATTTCATAGCCTTATCCCAATTTTCATTTTTTGGAGACATCGGTTTACCTTTTAAATATTCAAATATTTTTTCATCTGGAGCGATTAATCCTGCTCTTGCTCCTCCTTCAATAGTCATATTACAAATTGTCATTCGTTGCTCTACACTTAAAGATGAAATTAGGCTGCCAGCGTACTCTATGACCGACCCTGTTCCTCCTGCAGTTCCAATCTGTCCTATAATTTGTAAGATTACATCTTTAGAGGTAACACCAATAGGAAGTTTTCCATTAACATTAATTCTAAAATTCTTTGCTTTTTTTTGAACCAATGTTTGCGTTGCTAGGACATGCTCTACTTCCGAGGTACCAATTCCAAATGCCAAAGCACCAAATGCGCCATGTGTTGCTGTGTGACTGTCTCCGCAAACAATTACTGTCCCAGGTTGTGTAAAGCCTTGTTCTGGACCAATGATATGGACAATTCCTTGTCTCTTGTCGTTCATTCCTAAATATTGAACTCCAAATTCTTTACAATTGCTTTCTAAGGTATCTACTTGAATTTTAGATTCTGCATCTTCTATTCCTTTAGATCTATCGGTAGTTGGAACATTATGGTCTGCAACTGCTAGAGTTAAGCCAGGTTGTCTAACTTTTCTATTAGAGTTTCTTAATCCTTCAAAAGCTTGTGGGCTTGTCACTTCATGAACTAAATGTCGATCAACAAATAATAATGCTGTACCATCATCTTGCTGATCTACTAAGTGATCGTTCCAAATTTTATCGTAAAGAGTTAAAGGCATTGAAAAAAAAATTATTTTTTTTCTTCTGATTTTTCTATTTTTGGTTCTGCTTGAACTTCTGTTGGTTTTTCTGCATCTACTGCTACTGGTGCTAAAGTTTCTTCAGTTACCATTTCTGGTTTAACATCAACTTCTATACCAATTTTTTTTCTAATTCTTTCTGCAATTCTAGCTGATTTACCAGTTCTATCTCTTAAGTAATATAATTTTGCTCTTCTAACTTTTCCATGTCTAATAACAGTAATTGAATCAATTACTGTTCCATATAGTGGGAATGTTCTCTCAACACCTTCACCAAATGATATTTTTCTAACTGTAAACGAAGAGTTTAAATCTCTATTTTTTCTAGCAATACACACACCTTCAAAATATTGAATTCTATCTTTTTTACCTTCTGTAATTCTAACACCAACTTTTACTATATCTCCTGGAAAAAAATCTGGAATTTTCTTCTCAGCTAGTATTTTTTTAACGTTATGTTGGTTTATTTCTTCAATTGTTTTCATAGTAGTATTTATTAAGTTAGTTTTTCTTATATTTTTCCCACAAATCTGGTCTTCGGACGCGTGTTATAGCCTCTGATTGTGATAAACGCCAGTCTTTAATTTTGTTGTGATCTCCTGATAATAACACTTCTGGAACACTTTTTTCCTCCCAAATTTGAGGTTTTGTGTATTGGGGGTACTCCAAAAGCCCGTTCTCAAAACTCTCATCAGTCTTTGAATGTTCATTTCCCAAGACACCTGGAAGCAACCTAAGAACACTATCCAACACAACAAATGCTGCAGTTTCACCTCCAGATAAAATAAAATCTCCTATGCTAAGTTCTTCTATATTCCTTGTAGATAATAATCTTTCATCAACACCTTCAAAATGACCACAAATTAAACTAATGGATTTTTCTTTAGATAGTTCTAGTGCCAATTTCTGATCAAGCTTTTTTCCTTTTGGTGATAAATAAAAAATTCTTTCACCTTCTTTTTTATTTTCATCAAGAGATTTTGCTAAGATGTCAGCTTTCAATAACATTCCAGATCCACCTCCAAAAGGAGTATCATCTACTGTTTTGTGTTTATCCTCAGCGGCCTCTCTAATATTTACAACTTTTAAATCCCAAATTTTATTTGTTAAAGCTTTTCCATATAGCCCTTTATTTAAAGGGCCAGGAAAAAAATCAGGATAGAGTGTGAATATCTGAGCTTGCCACATGAATCCAACTATTTAGCTTCTTCCTTTGGAGCTTCTGCTGCTGGAGCTGCTTCTGCTTTAGGAGCTTCTTCCTTTGGAGCTTCTGCTGCTGGAGCTGCTGCTGGAGCTGCTTCGTCTCCTTCTTTTTTTCTTTCTTTTTTAGGAATAGCTTTATTTGGATTACTACCGTTTGCAGGCATTGCTATAATACCATTTTCACCTAAAATTCTTGCAACTCTAGTAGTTGGTTGAGCACCTTGACCTAACCAATATTTAATTCTTTCTGCTTCTAGTCCTACTCTTTCTTTTTTATCTTTTGGTAAAAGAGGATTAAAGAATCCTACCTTCTCAATAAATCTTCCATCTCTTGCACGACGACTGTCGGCTATAACTACTTTGTATACTGGTCTTTTCTTTGTTCCACCTCTTGATAGTCTTATTTTTATCATTTTTTTTCCTTTTTTTATTTAAGTTGATTTAGTAGCTCTGGAGGTATTCCTTTATCAGACATACCCTTCAGGTTTCCTTTTGACATCTTCTTCATCATTTCAGACATCATTTTAAATTGCTTAAGCAATTTATTGATAGTGGCCGCATCTGTTCCAGAGCCATTAGCAATTCTTTTTTTCCTAGAACCATCAATGATTTTAGGATTTCCTCTTTCTTTTTTTGTCATAGATAAAATGATTGCTTCATTTTTAGTAATAACGCTTTCATCAATTCCCGAAGCATCCATTTGTGATTTCATTTTAGAAACACCTGGCATAAACGACATAATTCCTTCTATGCCTCCCATTTTTTTCATTTGTCTAAGCTGTGTTAAATAATCTTCCATAGAGAATTGTCCTTTTTTTAAATTCTCTTCTGCTTTTTTTATATTCTCTTCACCAAGATCTTCTGCAGCTTTTTCGACAAGAGAAACGATGTCTCCCATACCTAATATTCTATTAGCTATTCTATCTGGGTGAAAAACCTCTAAATTTTCTATTTTTTCTCCTACCCCTAAAAACTTAATTGGCACTTGAGAAACATATTTCATACTAAGGGCCGCACCACCTCTTGCATCACCATCAGCTCTTGTTAAAACAATACCTGTCAAATTTACAGTATTCTTAAATTCTTTTGCCACTTCTGCAGCAACTTGTCCTGTCAAAGAATCTGCAACTAAAAATACTTCCGTTGGGTTAATTATACTTTCTATTTGTTTAATCTCACTCATCATCTGAAGGTCTATTTGTGTTCTGCCTGCTGTATCAAATAATATAATCTCTGCACCATTTAGGTTTGCAGCACTAACTGCTCTTCTACAAATATCTGCTGGTAGCTGCCCTTCAATAATAGGTAGTGTTAAAATATCATTTTGCTCTCCTAATGATCTTAGTTGTTCTTGTGCAGCTGGCCTATACACATCAAGACTGACCATCATTATTTTTTTCTTTTTATTTTTTTCTAAATATTTGGCTAATTTTGCTGTTGTTGTAGTTTTACCAGAACCTTGAAGACCTACCAGCATCATTGGAACTGGCGGAACTGCATTTAAATTAATATCTGTGTTGCTTTCACCTAAAAGGCTTACTAGTTCGTCATAAACAATTTTAACAACCATATCTCCTGGGGAGGTTGATCGAATTATTTCTTGACCCATAACCTTTGGCTTAACTTTTTCTATAAAATCTTTAGTTACATCTAGAGACACATCGGCTTCTAATAAAGCCTGTCTAATACTTCTTAGGCCTTCATCTACTTGATTCTCATCAAGTGAAGCTGCTTTTTTTAAAGAAGAAAAAATTTCTTCGAATTTATTTGTTAAGTTTTCAAACATATTTATTACGCACAGCAGTTTCGCACTAGTGGGCGAATATCGCTGACTAGTGTTGATCTCTTTGTCTCCAAAGACACCACAAATTTAACGTTTTTGTGGAAACGAAGACAACCTATAATAGAGGTTCAAAAAGTCAATAAATAAGTTAAATATCTACTTATGGATATTAAAGCATTTAAAATGGATGGTTTGGGCAATGATTTTGTAATTATCGATCAAAGAAGCCAGAATTTCAATTTAAACAAAGATCAAATAATTAAAGTATGTGATCGTAATTTCATTGGATGTGATCAACTCATTCTAATTAATAAAAATAAAGAAATAGATGCAGATGTAGAATTCTATAATTCAGATGGAAGTGCATCTGGTGCCTGTGGAAATGGTACTAGGTGTGTGGCAGATCTTTTATCAAAAGAAAGTGGTAAAAAGGAAATAACACTCTTAACAGCTTCTGGCTCTCTAAAATCAAAAATTTTAGGAAATAATTTAGTTGAGACTGAAATCGGTATACCAAAAGTTAATTGGCAAGAGATTCCTTTGAGTAAGCAGATAGATACACAAGACTTAAAAATTGAAATTGTAGACAGAAATGACACCAAACATATTGGTGGAACAGCCATAAATGTAGGCAATCCACACATAATTTTTTTTGTAGACGATATTGAAGCATTTGACTTACAAACTATTGGTCCAAAAATTGAAAATCATCAACTATTTCCAGAAAAATGTAATGTAACGTTGGCAAAAGTTATGAATAAAAATTTAATAAAAGTAAAAGTTTGGGAAAGAGGAGCTGGACTTACCAAGGCTTGTGGTACTGCAGCTTGTGCAACTGCTGTTGCAGCTAATATTAATAATCTGGTAGAAAAAACTACAGATATAGAATTTGCATTAGGTAATTTAACAATTTCTATTGATGAAAGAAATAGCATTCACATGAAAGGACCTGTGTCTGATATCAAAAATATTGATATTAAATTATAATGGGAATTTTTGATAAATTTAAAATTGGTTTTAAAAAAAGTGCTTCTGCATTTACATCTGGTTTAAGAGATATAATTGTAAAAAAAGAAATAGATGACAAAACATTAGATCAAATTGAAGAATATTTGATTCAATCTGATGTTGGTCTTGTTGCAGCTGAAGAAATTAAGAAAATTATTGCTCAAGAAAAAATTGACCCAAAAAAAGATATTATGAATGAGGTAAATTTAATTCTTAGAAACTATATAATCACTTTAATGAAACCTTTGGAAAATGAAAATTTTTTTAATAAAAAAGAAAAGCTCAACGCAGTCCTAGTATCAGGAGTTAATGGGGTTGGAAAAACAACAACTATTGGAAAAGTTGGTAAAATTTTAAAATCTAATGGTAACAAAGTTATGTTTTCTGCCTGCGATACGTTTAGAGCAGCTGCTATAGAACAATTAGAAAGCTGGGCTGATAAAATTGATGTACAAATTACAAAGTCTACTCAAGGATCTGACCCCGCATCAGTTGCCTACAAAGCAATTGAAGAAGCATTAAAGGGGGATTTTAGTCATGTTTTAATTGATACAGCAGGGAGATTACAAAATAAAAAAAATTTAATGGAAGAATACAAAAAAATTGCCCATGTAACTAAAAAAATAGATCCAGATGCTCCTCACGATGTAATCCTGGTGCTTGACGCAACCTCTGGCCAAAATGTTATCAGTCAAGTGGAAGAGTTTAATAAAATTATACCTCTTACTGGTTTGATAATGACAAAATTAGATGGTACTGCAAAAGGAGGAATTTTATTAGCACTTGCTACAAAATATAAGCTTCCCATAATCGCTCTTGGACTTGGTGAAAAAGAAGATGATTTACAAATTTTTAATGCAGAAAAATTTGCTGAAGCATTTACTCAAATTAATTAATCAGATTATTAGAAATTAAAGGTTTGTAGTAGCTACATTTATAATTTTCTTTAAGATTTGAATGTCCACAATTTTTTGCAATTGATGAAATTATAAAATCAAACTTACCATTTGATGGGTATGAATTTAATTTTTTATTAGCAATATCAAATTTGAAATTTTTTCTTATATTTTTAATTGCACTAATCATGACTAAAGTGTTGTTATCTTTTAATAAATAATAAGCAAAGTCCTCTGGAAAAACTGGATAATCATAACCTTCTAAGAGGTGTTTTGCCTGTGAAGGAAACCATTCGTATGAAATTAATGGTGATGAAATTTTTGTTTTATAATTATAGATATATAAATCCTGAGGAAAATCTGTAACATAATTATAATCCTCACCTCTTGCTAAAATAGCTTTATCTCTAGTTTTAAAAAAGAGAGCAAAACTTTTATTATGAGAGTTCATTTGGCCTATATGGAAAAGAGTGTTTGCTGAAGATTCTATATTTTCTGCAATTACAGAACTTGAAATAAAGATTAAGTAAAATGATGTTATAATAAATTTTCTCACTACCTAATTATAGAAATGAAATTTGTAAATTATTTGGTCAGATTGTGGCTTAATTTAAACTCTTTAAATATTCTTTCAAAACTAAAATCATTTTTTCATTATATTCCATCATGTGATTGTCTTTTTCAGAAAAATAAGAATATTTTGGCTCATTAGCAAGCTTGTACATCTTTTTACCCATCCAAAATGGTACTATTTTATCTTCTTCTCCATGCATAATCAGTATTGGGGTCTTAAGATTTTTAATTTTTTTATCACTTTCGTATTTGTCTTTAAGTAAAAATCTAATTGGAAAATATGGATACACATTTTTTGCTGCGTCAACCATAGATGTAAATGGAGATTCTAGTATAACGCCTGCAAATTTATGGTTTTGAGCAACATGAGTTGCGATCCCAGTACCTAAAGACTCACCATACAGAACAATGTCATTATCTTTAAGGCCTTTTCTTTTTAACCAATTAATTGCACTTTCACCATCTTCATATAGACCTTTTTCTGATGGTTTGCCTAAGTTTCCACTAAATCCTCTCCAAGAAATTATTAGAAAATTTATATTCATGTCTTTAAAATGATTAATTTTATGTATTCTATTTTCTAATGTTCCTGCATTACCATGGAAGAAAACTAAAGTTTTAAAATTGCTAAGATCTTTTTCATGAAACCATCCAAGTAATTCAAAATTATCACTCGTCTTAATTTTTACTTTTTCTATTTTAACTTTTAATTCGTCACCAAAGTAATTATTTTCTTTTGGCTCATATAATAAGTTTCGTTGAAATATAAATATAATAAAAAGTAAAGAAAAGTATGCTATCGGTATAATTAAAATTATTTTCAATAAATACTCTTTAATTTTTTTTTTCATATTTACTTTTTTTTTTAACTAAATAAACTCCACCAAAAACTAAGACAGTTCCTAAATAATGATAATACTCTAACTGCTCATTAAAAAATAAATAACCATAAATAGCACTGTAGACGGTAAATATATATAAAGTGAAACCAGTAATTGATGCTCCAAGACTTTTCTGGGCCATTGTATATAACGTAAAAGCTATAATTCCTGGTGAGATAGCTGCAAATAAAACCCACATAAAAAAGTCTGAATTAAAAACAGTTCTTACAAAGAAAGTCTCTTCTATTAAATAAAATGGAAGCAAACTGACTACACCAAAGAATGCAATTAAAGTAAACCTGTCAAAAATTTTTAGATTTGTTTTCCAGTAAAATAGATAAATAGAATAAAGAGCCCATCCTATTGCAGAGGCTAACATCCATAAATCTCCAATTGTAAATTTAAGGCTAATTAACATAGATAAATCACCTTTTATAATGATAACAAAAACACCTGTCTCTTATACACATCTGACGCTGCCGACGAATAGAGAGGTGTAGA
>CALCPL010000094.1 GCA_937897125.1 uncultured Candidatus Pelagibacter sp.
CCTCTCTATTCGTCGGCAGCGTCAGATGTGTATAAGAGACAGCTATTATTAGTAACGCCTCAAGCTGCCAATAAAACTATGGGTCAAGGTGGTTTTCAAGAAGTAGAACAAATGAATTTATTTAAAGATATGGTTTGCTACCAAGAAGAAGTTAGAGACGCTTCAAGAATGGCAGAAGTATTAAATAGAGTAATTGAAAAAGCGATCAGAGGATCAGCTCCTGCACAAATAAATGTTCCAAGAGATTATTGGACACAAGTTATTGATATCGATCTTCCTCCAATTGTTAGACTTGAAAGACAAGCAGGTGGAGTTGATGCAATTAAAAAAGCAGCTGACTTATTATCAAATGCTAAGTTTCCAGTAATATTATCTGGTGCTGGTGTTGTAATTGGTGGAGCGATTGAAGATTGTAAAAAATTAGCTGAGAAATTAGATGCCCCAGTTTGTTCAGGGTATCAACACAATGATAGTTTCCCAGGAAGTCACCCATTAGCAGCTGGACCATTAGGATACAATGGATCAAAAGCTGGAATGGAATTAATTAAGAAAGCTGATGTTGTTCTTGCACTTGGTACAAGATTAAATCCTTTCTCAACTTTACCAGGTTATGGAATGGATTACTGGCCTAAAGATGCAAGTATCATTCAAGTTGATATGAATTCAGATAGAATTGGTTTAACTAAAAAAGTATCAGTTGGTATTTGTGGTGATGCAAAATTAGTATCTCAACAAATTTTAGCTCAACTTTCTCCAACAGCAGGAGATACGAATAGAGAAGAGAGAAAAAATACAATTCACCAAACTAAATCTGCTTGGTTACAAGAGTTATCAAGTTTAGATCATGAAGATGATGATGAAGGTACAGTTTGGAATGCAGAAGCTAGAAAAAGAGATGCAGATAGAATGTCTCCTAGAGAAGCTTGGAGAGGAATTCAAGCAGGTATGCCTGATGATGTAATTATATCAAGTGACATTGGAAATAACTGTGCGATTGGTAATGCTTATCCTACATTTGAAAAAGGTAGAAAATATTTAGCACCAGGATTATTTGGTCCTTGTGGTTATGGTTTTCCAGCAATTCTTGGAGCAAAAATTGGATGTCCTGATACACCAGTAATTGGTTTTGCAGGTGATGGTGCATTCGGTATCAGCATGAATGAAATGAGCTCAGTGGCAAGACCAGAATGGCCAGCAATTTCAATGGTAATTTTTAGAAACTACCAATGGGGTGCTGAAAAAAGAAATACTACTTTATGGTTTGATGACAATTTTGTTGGAACAGAGCTTGATCCAGAATTAAGTTATGCAAAAGTTGCTGATGCTTGTGGATTAAAAGGTGTTACTGTTCGAACCATGGAAGAGACTACCGCTGCTATCAAGCAATCATGTGAAGATCAAAAGAAAGGAATTACAACATTTATTGAAGTAATTCTTAACCAAGAACTGGGAGAGCCTTTCAGAAGAGATGCTATGAAAAGACCAGTTAAAGTTGCAGGGATCAAAAAAGAAGCTGTCTCTTATACACATCTCCGAGCCCACGAGACAAGAGGCAA
>CALCPL010000095.1 GCA_937897125.1 uncultured Candidatus Pelagibacter sp.
TTCAACTACCTTTACCAAAACATATTGATAAGCAAAAAGTTATTGAAACTATTTTACCAGGAAAAGATGTTGATGGGTTTCACCCCATGAATGTTGGAAATCTTTCTTCAGGTTACGAAAGTTCAGTCCCGTGCACTCCTTTAGGATGTTACCTAATGATTAAAAAAATTGAACCAAACTTGAGTGGGAAAAAAGCGGTTATGATTGGTAGATCAAATTTAAATGGTAAACCAATGGCGCAGTTACTTTTAAAAGAAAATTGTACAGTTACGATAACTCATTCAAAAACTAAAGATTTAAAAGCAGAATGTTTAGAAGCAGATATTATTGTTGCAGCTGTTGGTATTCCTGAACTTGTAAAAGCTGACTGGGTTAAAAAAGATGCAATTGTAATAGATGTTGGTATCAATAAAACTGAAAACGGTATAGTTGGAGATGTTGCTTTTGAAGAAGTGTCAAAAGTTGCAAGAGCTTTAACACCTGTTCCAGGTGGAGTAGGGCCAATGACTATTGCCTGCTTGCTAAAAAATACTATTGAGTGTTTTAAAAGATCTCAAAATTAAAATTATCAATATAAATGGTAAGATTTTTAATTTTCTTATTCTCAATTATTATTTATAACTCTTCAATAATGGCTATAGAAAAAAAACCTTATCATCATTTACCAGATGGAACTTTTAGAAATCCAGAAGGATCACCAGTTAGAACTAGCCAAGCCAAGTTTTCATACACACAATTCATTAAATTGAAAAAGAAAATAGACATGACTGTTCCAAAAGAACATGTTGTAGCTAAAGAGAAAGTTTTATCTGATTTAGAAAAGTATAAAAATGAAGATTATATTGCTTGGATTGGTCATGCTACATACTTAATTAAGTTAGGAGATACAACGATTATAACAGATCCAGTGTTTTCAAAAAATGCAGGACCTTTAATTTTTGGCCCAGATAGATTTACTGAGCCTGCTTTAAATTTAAATGAAATTCCAAAGACTGATTTATTATTATTAACACATAATCATTATGATCATCAAGATATGGGAACTATTAGAAAGTATCCGTTTAAAGATACAAAAGTTTTAACACCTCTAAATCTTGGAAAATATTTTACAAAAAACAGATTTAACGATGTAAATGAAATGGATTGGTATGAGGAAATTCAGGTTACTGAGGATTTAAAAGTAACATTACTTCCAGCTGTTCATTGGTCTAAAAGAAGCTTAACAGATATGAATAAAACACTCTGGGGTAATTTCTTAATTGAATATAAGGGTAAAAAAATCTTATTTGCTTGTGATACTGGTTATGGAAATATTTATAAAGAATTAGGTGAAAAATATGGTCCAATTGATTTAACAATGATTAATATTGGAGCTTATGACTTTAAGCCTATGTTTGATAAATCGATTTATCACACAACGCCAGAAGAAGCTTTAAATGTAGCTAAAGATTTAAGAAGTAAAAAGGTTATGGGAACACACTGGGGAACTTTTGTTTTATCTTTGGAACCAATTATGGAACCACCAGTAAGATTTAAAGCTAGTGCAGAAAAGTATGGCTTTAATAAAGAGGATGCAATTATCTTTAAAATTGGAGAGATAAACTCATTAAAAAATATATTATCAAATTAAGATTATTTTTTTTCCATTATCCATAAAGCATTTTCGCTTAGAAAAAATATTTTACCATTAGAAGGATGAACTTGAATATCTCTTATTCTTCCAATCTTGTTCTTAAAAATAATATCTTCTTCTACTTTAGATAGGTCATTGAATATTAATTTTCTTAAAGATTTATCTTTTAAAGAAGTAACTAGGGCATACCCATTCCATTCTTTAAACTCATTTCCTTTATAAATTGTAATAGCACTAGCAGCTATTGAAGGTACCCAATATTGAATCGCTTTAGTAAAACCTGGCTTCCATTTGGGACCTATTTTTGTTCCTGAATAATTTTTTCCACCCCAGCCTAAAATCTTCCATCCATAATTTTCTCCTTTTTTAGCCTCTCCAAACCAATCGCCACCTCTTGCTCCATGATTACTTAAATATATTTTTCCATCATAATCGGAGAGTGTTAAACCTTGTGGATTACGAACACCTATTTGATAAATTTCAGGTAACCAATCTGGTTTGTCAGTAAACTTTGGGTTATCTTTAGGAATGCTACCATCAGTATGAATTCTAATAATACTACCAGGATGTTTTGTGGGATCTTGAGCAATCATACCTTGGCCTCTTTCACCAGTTGAGGCATAAAGATAGTCACCCTTAATCGCTAATCTTGAACCAAAATGATAACCAGAATCTATAGGAGGGTTTGCTTGAAAAATATTTCTAAAATCTAATTCTTGTTTATTTAATTTTGCTTTTGCAATTGAGGTGCTTGTTTTCGAATTCCCCCTATCTTCTGAATAAGAAATCCACAGCATATTATCTTGGTGAATAATATCTAATAACCCACCTTGGCCAACTTCTAAAAAATTAAGATTATGTTTAATCTCTGTGACTTCTTTTGAGACAACATTAACAATTTTAATTTTTCCACTTTTTTCAGTAATAATGATTTCATTATTATTAATAAATGATGATCCCCAAGGTTTATCTAGCTCTATTATTTTAGTGAAGGTATAATTATTGGAATAACTTTTTGAAGCAAATAAAAGAAAAAAAATTACTAATAAAAAATATTTTTTCACTTTAAGAAAGTTTTGATCTACCACCATCAACAGCTATTATCTGTCCAGTAATCCAAGAACTCTCTTCAGTAATTAAAAATTTAGCAAGCGCTGCAGAATCTTTTCCTTCACCCAACCTTTTCAGAGGATGCGCTTTAGCAATTCCTTCTGCAATTGTAGGATTTCTTAACATTGGTTCTGCAATTTTAGATTTAGATAAGCTAGGTGCTATGCAATTTACTCTAATATTTGGAGCAAACTCGGCAGCCAGTGTAACAGTTAATCCTTCGACAGCAGCTTTAGCAGAAGCAATAATTGCGTGATTAGTAAAACCTCTTTGAGCGGCAACAGTTGAAAATAAAACTACTGAACCTTTGTTTTTTTTTAAACTTTCCTGAAATCCTTTAATAGCTTCAATTGCTGAATAAAGGTTTAGTTTCATACATTTATTCATATCCGCTTCTGTAACCATTCTTAATGGTTTTAAATCAATAGATCCTACGCAGTAAGCAACACCCTTGATATCACTAATATCTGATTTTACTTTTTCTACAAACCCATCCTCTAAAACATCAGCAACCGTATAAGAGCAACCCAGATTCTCTGCAATAGACTTAACTTCATTTTCATTTCTCGCAACCAGATGAACATCATTACCTGAATTTTTTAATTGTTCAGCTAAGCTAGAACCTACAGAACCTGTCGCACCAAAAATAAGATATTTTTCTGACATATAATTTTTATTTAGTTATATTTAACTATGAAATTGTTTTTTATACTTGGCAATCAATTATTTCCATTAAAATACGTAGACCGCTTCAAAAAGGACCACTCTTTTTACATGGCAGAAGACTATGAACTATGTACTTATGAAAAGCATCATAAGCAAAAGATACTGCTATTTCTGTCTTCTATGAGGTCATATGCGGATACGCTTAAGGCGAATAAATACAAAGTTGTATATTCTAAAATTGAAGACAAAGATTTTAAAGACACCTATTTTAAGAAATTAAAAACTATCATTGATCAAAAAAAAATTACTGAAATTTCAAGCTTTGAGGTTGAGGATAAATTTTTTGAAAAGAAAATTTCGCAATTTTTAAAAAAAGAAAAAATTAACTGGAATATTGTTCAAACTCCAATGTTTTTAAACTCAAGAGATGAGTTCAAAAGTTATTTAGCAAAATCAAAAAAACCTTTTATGGCAACATTTTACAAAGAGGTTCGTAAAAAATCTGGAATATTAATGGGAGCAGATGGAAATCCTATTGGAGGTAAATGGAGTTTTGATGAAGATAATAGAAATAAATTACCGAAAGATATATTAATACCAGAATTTCCAAAAATTAATGAAACTAGTCATACTAAAAAATTAAAACCTATTATTGAAAAGTTTTTTAAAGACCATCCTGGTAGCACAGATGATTTTTGGCTTGCAACTGAATATGGTGATGTTGTTAAGCTTTTAGATTTTTTTATTAAAGAAAAATCAAATTTATTTGGTGACTATGAAGATGCCGTTAATCAAAAAGACAATATTTTATTTCATAGCACATTAAGTCCATACATTAATTTCTGTCTCTTATACACATCTCCGAGCCCACGAGACAAGAGGCAATCTCG
>CALCPL010000096.1 GCA_937897125.1 uncultured Candidatus Pelagibacter sp.
CGTGGGCTCGGAGATGTGTATAAGAGACAGATATTAATCTCATGATTGAAATGATATCATCCTTAATAACAAAAGATTTTGCTTATGAGGCAAACAATCATGTTTATTTTGAAGTAAGTAAATTTGAGGATTATGGAAAGTTATCAAATAAAAAACTAGAGGATTTAATTGCAGGATCTAGAGTTGAAGTTTCAGAGAATAAAAAAAAATCAGAAGACTTTGTTTTATGGAAACCCTCTAAGGATGATGAGCCTTCTTGGGACTCACCTTGGGGTAAAGGAAGACCTGGTTGGCATTTAGAATGTTCAGCGATGTCAAAGAAATATTTAGGTGATGTATTTGATATTCATGGTGGAGGAATTGATTTAATTTTCCCACATCACGAAAACGAAATTGCACAATCAAGATGTGCCAATGATACTAAAGTTTTTGCAAATTATTGGATCCATAACGCATTTATTACTATGTCCAATGAAAAAATGGCCAAATCAACTGGCAACATACTTAAGATTAAAGATTTTAAAGATAATGTTGATGGACAAGTTTTAAAACTTGCTCTTATGAGTGCTCACTACAAACAGCCATTAGACTGGAACGAAAAGCTCTTAGAAGATTGTAAAAATACTATTGATAAATGGTATGAAGTTTATTTACCCTCAAATGACAAAATAGTTTTAAATGAGGATATTTTATCTCCTTTATATGATGATTTGAATACACCGGGTTACATTGCAAATCTTCACCAACTTTATGACAAAGCTTTAAAGGGAAATAATGAGGAGAAAAGCTTATTTGTATTAGCTTGTAATTTTATTGGTATTTTAAATAAAACAAAAGAAGAATGGATTGAATTTAAAAAGAAAAAATCATCCATTAATGAAGATGATATTTTAGAAATGATTGAACTTCGAAATAAAGCAAGAGCAGACAAGAATTATAAAGAAGCTGATATCATTAGAGATAAGCTTTTAGATAAAGGGGTTTTAATAGAAGACAAAGATGGTAAAACAATTTGGAAACTAAAATGAGCAAAGAACAACTTTTTATATTTGATACAACGTTAAGAGATGGTGCACAAACGCAAGGTGTAGATTTTTCTGTAGATGATAAAATAAAGATTGCCTTAGCTTTAGATAATTTAGGTGTTGATTATATTGAGGGTGGGTGGCCAGGAGCAAACCCTACGGATACTGAATTTTTTCAAAAAAAACATTCATTTAATAATGCTAAACTAACATCTTTTGGTATGACTAAAAGAACTGGTCGTAGTGCAGATAATGATCCAGGTCTATCAGCGCTTTTAAATTCAAACACACCAGCAGTTTGTATTGTTGGAAAATCTTGGGATTTTCATGTTGATATAGCCCTTGGTATTTCTAATGAAGAAAATTTAGAAAACATTAAAGAAACAGCGAAACACTTTGTTAAAGAGAATAAAGAATTCATGTTTGATGCAGAGCATTTCTTTGATGGATACAAAGCTAATCCAAATTATGCTTTATCATGCCTTAAAGCAGCATTTGATGAAGGAGCAAGGTGGATTGTCTTATGCGATACTAATGGTGGAACCTTACCTCATGAAGTTACAAAAATAGTAACAGAAGTTTCTAAAACTATACCTGGAAAAAATTTAGGCATACATGCACACAACGATACAGGTAATGCAGTTGCAAATTCTTTAGCTGCAGTTTGGGCTGGGGTTAGACAAGTTCAAGGAACCATCAATGGTTTAGGTGAAAGATGTGGTAATGCTAATTTAATGTCATTAATTCCTACTTTTTTTTTAAAAGATGATTTTTCTTCTAAATTTCAATTAAAAATTAAACCAGACAATATTAAGAAATTAACTGAATGCTCTAGATTATTAGACGAAATTTTAAATAGAAAACCTAACAAACATCTTCCATACGTTGGTGCTGCTGCTTTTTCTCATAAAGGTGGTCTTCATGTATCAGCTGTTCAAAAAGATCCAAAAACTTATGAACACATAAATCCAGAAGAGGTTGGAAACTCTAGAAATATTGTAGTGTCAGATCAATCTGGAAAATCCAATATAATCTCAAGATTAAAAACTATTGGTATTGAAATAGAAGAAAGTGATCCTAAAATTAAAAAACTTCTAAATGAAGTAAAAGAT
>CALCPL010000097.1 GCA_937897125.1 uncultured Candidatus Pelagibacter sp.
TATTAGAACTATATTATTAACCTTTTCATTTTTTTGGTTTACTTACCTTGGCAGTCGAATTGGTGAAGACTATATTGCAGCAAATGCTATCTTGATTAACTTAGTCTTTTTGTCTGCTTTCATTCTTGATGCTTACGCATTTTCAACTGAGGGTATGGTTGGTTATTCCTTGGGTAAAAAAGATATAAGCTTGTTTAAAAAAATTGTTAAAAACTCTTTTATTTTAAGCACCCTTACTGGGTTGATAATTTCAATAATTTACTTTTTCATTAACAAGTACGTCATTGCATTAATGTCTGACATTGAAACTATTAGAAATCTAAGTTCATCCTATGCAGTATGGCTAATACTGATGCCTTTAATTTCATCATTTTGCTATCAATTTGATGGTATTTTTATTGGTGCGTCTCAAACAAAAGAATTACGTAATGCCATGATCTTTTCAGTATTTTCTTATCTTGCTTTGTCATTATTATTAACTGAAGTTATGGGTAATAGTGGTATCTGGATTTCATTATGTTTATTTATGATTTTAAGAGCTTTTTCATTGCTCTATTATATGGATAAAATTTATTTAAGATTTAACAATTAAATCTTAATCTTCAACATCAGCTAGTAATGATGCATTGCCACCCATTGATGCCGTATTATTTGAGATACTCTGCTCATGACATAATCGTTTTAAATATTCAGGGCCACCTGCCTTAGGACCAGTTCCAGATTTTTCATATCCACCAAATGGCTGAACACCAACAACTGCTCCTATCATGTTTCTATTTATATAAATATTTCCTATCTCTGCTCTTGCAACAATTCTATTAATTGTTTTATCAATTCTACTATGTATTCCAAGAGTAAGACCGAACCCTAATTCATTAATATCATCTACCAACATATCAATTTCATTAGCCTTGTATTTAATCATATGGATCACGGGTCCAAAAATTTCATTCTTAAGATCGGTAAATTTATCTAATTCAATTAATGTGGGTGGAATAAATGTACCTTCTTTTTCTATGTATTTAGATTGATAAACTTTATCAAACATACTTATGTGTGTTTTAATATTAGTTAATGCTTCTTTATCTATAACTGGTCCAATGTCAGTTGCTAAATCTGATGGATCACCAATACTTTGTGTTGTCATTGCACCTATTAATATTTCTTTAATTTTTTCGTAAATATTTTCTTCAACACATAAAATTCTGCAAGCTGAACATCTTTGACCAGCACTATCAAAACCAGAAAGCACCACATCTTTAACCACATGCTCTGGTAACGCTGAACTATCGACGATCATACAATTCAGACCTCCAGTCTCAGCTATAAAAGTAGGTATGCTTTCTTTTTTCTGTAAATTAGATTGTATTATTTTTGCTGTAATTAACGAACCTGTGAAAATTACATTTTTTAATTTTGGATCAGCTATAACTTTATTTGCAATTAAAGCACCGTCCCCAAGCACAAGTGCAATAGCTTCTTTCGGTAATCCAGCTTTAAGCAAAAGTTTTATAATATAATATGCTGCGAAAGAAGATTGCTCTGCAGGTTTTGTTAGTACTACATTTCCAGTTATTAATGCGGCTACAGTTTGACCGATAAAGATTGCAACAGGGAAATTCCAAGGGCTTATTACAAGAGATAAACCCTTACCTATCAGTTTATACTTATTTAATTCACCGGTAGGACCTTGTAAAATTTTCTCCTTAAAGATATTTTTGGCTTCTTTTGAATAATACCTACAAAAATCAACAGCTTCTCTAATTTCGGCTATTGAGTTTTTAATACTTTTACCAGACTCTTTTGCCCCAATTTCAATGATTTCATTGATGTTTTCTTCAATCAGGTTTGCAAAATTTTCAAATATTTCTGTTTTTTTCTCAATAGGATATTTTTTCCATTCACTAGAATAATCTTTTAATCCCTTAATAGCGCTATCAACTATTTGATTATTAGCAAAAAATTTTTGTCCAATTACTTTTCCAGTTTGTGGAGATATGATGTCGTTAATATCATTTGACTTTAGATCATTGCCATTAACAATTGAAAATGCTGAAACTTCTTTTTTTAATATAACTGAATTTAATTTTTCTATAGTTTTTTCCTCACTAAGGTCTAGACCTTTGGAGTTTATTCTATCAGGATAAATTTGAAGAGGTTTTGGAATTTTATCATAGTCTAATTTTTCTATTTTATCTAAGGGCGACTGAATTAATTTATCAATATCAAGATTTTGTGATTTAAGTTGATGTATGAAAGAAGTATTAGCTCCATTTTCTAAAAGTCTACGGACTAAATAAGGTAACAAATCTTTATAACCGCCTACAGGCGCATAAACTCTGCATCTAAATTTTTCATCTTTCTCTAGGTGAGAATATATTTCATCTCCCATTCCATGAAGTTTTTGAAATTCAAATTCTCTATTTTCAAAAAGAGTTTTAATATAAGCTATGCTATAAGCATTATGTGTTGCAAATTGTGAAAAAATATTTTCATTCTCAAGAAGTTTATGAGCACAGGCTAGATATGAAATGTCTGTTGCAAATTTTTTAGTAAATACAGGATAATCAATAAAACCCTGCTCTTGAGCAATCTTAATTTCAGTATCCCAGTACGCTCCTTTTACCAAACGAATATTTATCTTTTTATTAACATTATTCAAATACTCTTTTAGCCAATCTAAAACAAAAAAAGCTCTTTTTTGATACGCCTGAAGTGCAAAACCAAAACCATTATACTCCTCATCAATTAAATTACTTTCAATTATATCCTTAAAAATAAATAAAGATAAATTAAGTCGATCAGCTTCTTCTGCATCAAAACATATATCAACTTTGTTTTCTCTACCAAGTTCTGTTAATTTACGTGCTTTTGGAAACAATTCTTTTTTTAATAATTCAATTTTATTTCTTTCATATCTGGGGTGTAATGATGATAGTTTTATTGAAATACTTTTTTTTTCTGGATGTTTGCTTTTTCCTGTAGCAATTATTGCATCCTCATATTGTTTATAATATCGCTCTGAATCTTCATATGTGACAGCAGACTCGCCAAGCATATCGAAAGAAAAAGTATATTTGCTGTGTTTGCTTTCATCGCTATATTTAATGGCACTATTAATGTCTTTTTCAAAAACAAACTGTTTTGCCAATATATTAATAGCCTTTTTAATTGCACTCCTTAATAAAGGGCCTGATAAATTTTTTACTACTTTTCCTAAAGCACTTTTACTTTCATCAGGTTTTTCTTCGACAATTTTACCTGTTAATAAAAAAGCTATTGATGAAATATTTACAAATAAATCTTTGTCATTTTTGATGTATTTTTTCCAGTCTCCTATTGGAATTTTATCTTCTATTAAGTCATTAATTGTAGTGGAATCTGGTATTCTTAATAGTGCTTCAGCTAAACACATTAAGACAATTCCCTCATTGCTAGTTAATGAAAACTCATGAATTAACTTTGCAAATTGGCTGGCGGCTTTATGTTCAATGGCATTGTTTACTATTTTTAACGATATATCGTTAATTTTATTTTGATTTATCTGTGAAAAATTAGAAACTAAGTTATGGAATTCTCCCATAACTAATTTTTTTTGATCCAAATATTTGTTATTAAATATTTTTTCCATTAAGAAATTAAAATAATTATTGTTATAAAAAGACACCGTAATCAGACATAATTACTCAATGCAATATAAAAAACTATGATAAAATATTCATATGCTTTTTAGACAATTATTTGATAAATCATCAAGTACTTTCACCTACCTAATAGCTTCTGCAAAAGGAAGAGAGGCACTTATTATTGACCCTGTGCTAGAAAATGTTGAACAATACATTAAACTTCTTAATGAACTAAATTTAAAGTTAGTAAAAGTTATTGATACGCACATCCATGCTGACCATATCTCAGGTATTGCCGAGCTAAGAGATAAAACAAATTGTGTTACTGTAATGGGCGATAAAACTCCTGCTGATGTTGTTGCAATGCAAGTTGCTGATGAAGAAACAATTAAAATTGATGGCTTGGAATTACAGGCAATTTATACTCCAGGTCACACCATAGAAAGTTTTAGCTTCTTGATGAATGATAGGGTTTTTACTGGAGATACATTACTAATTAGAGGAACCGGTAGAACTGATTTTCAAAATGGAAATGCACGAGATTCTTATAATTCTATTTTTAACAAACTTTTAAAACTTCCTGATGAAACATTAGTTTACCCTGCTCATGATTATAAAGGAGAGATGGTCAGCACTATAATAGAAGAAAAAAAATTCAACCCAAGACTACAAGTAAATTCTGCAGACCAATATATTGAAATTATGAATAATTTAAATTTACCTAATCCAAGTATGATGGATGTTGCAGTTCCTAGTAATTTACAATTAGGAATAGATTTTAATAAACAAAAAGTAAATAATGGTGTTAACCCTGAAAAATTTAATGAAATTAAAAATGACGCTCAGTCAATTTTAATTGATCTTAGAGAGCAAAATGAAATAGATAAAGATGGTATGATTAAAAATAGTACGGTTGTTCGTTTTCCAGAAATTAACGAATATCTTCAACAAAACAAAGATACTTTAAAAGATAAAAGAATTCTATTTTACTGTGCACATGGTCATAGATCAACACTAGCAGTTCAATTATCTAAATCTTATCAATTTACCAATTGTGTCCATTTAATTGGTGGCCTTAAAAATTGGAAAAAAGAAGGTTTAGATTTATAAATTTAAACTTAATAACTTAACTTTAAATTCAATCTTTTAAATTTGTTTTTAAAACTAAAAAATAATTTATTATGATTACCGGCTGTCTCTTATACACATCTGACGCTG
>CALCPL010000098.1 GCA_937897125.1 uncultured Candidatus Pelagibacter sp.
TGTATAAGAGACAGTTCAATTACTTTTTTAATTGCTGGGTGAGTTTTAAATCTTTGAAATTCATCAAACGGTGAAAGGTGTGGGTTTTTATAATCAAGACCAATTACATATCCCAAAAAAATTTGTTTATTTTCTGCATGATACATAAAACTTCCGCCATAAGTATTGTTATCTAATGGCCAACCTGCAGTATGCATGACCATTCCCTCTTCATGATTTTGTTCACTGATTTCCCAAATTTCTTTAAACCCAATTCCATATTGCTGAGGATCTTTACCTTCTGATAAATTATATTTTTCAATTAATTGTTTTCCAAGATGTCCTCTACATCCTTCTGCAAATACAGTAACTTTTCCTAAAAGCTCTATGCCTGGTTCAAAGCCATCTTTTTTATTTCCATTTTTATCAACTCCCATGTCTTGAGTTGCAACTCCCTTAACTGATCCATCTTCATTGTATAAAATTTCACTTGCGGGAAAGCCTGGAAATATTTCAACACCTAAAGCTTCTGCTTGTTCTGCTAGCCATCTACATAGGTTTGCTAAACTGATTATGTAATTATTATGATTTTGTTGAACTGATGGAAGTAGCCATGTCGGCCAGCTTAATGATTTTGATTTTCCTAAAAATAAGAATTTTTCTTTAGAAACCTTAGTTTTTATAGGTGAATTAAGTTCTTTCCAGTTTGGTAATAACTCATCTAAAGCTCTAGTTTCAAACACATTACCACTTAAAATATGTGCACCAATCTCTGAGGCTTTTTCAAGTAAACATACATTTAATTCTGGATCTAATTGTTTAAGTTTAATTGCCGTAGATAGTCCTGAAGGACCACCCCCAACGATTACCACATCATAATCCATTGCTTCTCTAGGCATATCTTGAATTTTTACAGTACTGATTATTTTTGTATACTATTTAATTTATTCAATTCTTCTAAGAATTGAGGTAACGCCTCAAATAAATCAGCTTCTAAACCATAATCTGCGACACTAAATATTGGCGCTTCACCATCTTTGTTTATAGCAACAATAATTTTACTTTCTTTCATTCCAGCTAAATGCTGAATTGCACCAGAAATTCCAACTGCAATATACAAATCTGGTACAACAACTTTGCCAGTTTGACCAACTTGATGTTCATTGCTAATATAGCCTGCATCAACCGCAGCACGTGATGCTCCAATTGCAGCATTAAGCTTATCTGCAATATCAGTTATTAATTTAAAATTTTCTCCATTTTGCATTCCTCTTCCACCAGAAACTACAATTCTAGCAGTGCCAAGCTCAGGTCTGTCTGACTTAACTTCTTCTCTTTTAATAAATTTTGAAAGTGTAAATTCTTCAGTAGCATCAATTTTTTCTATTGGTGCGGATCCACCAGAAGTTTCACAAGGCTCAAAAGATGTTGGTCTAATTGTTACACATTTTTTAGCATCTGTACTTTTTACTGTAGCAAATGCATTACCCGCATAAATAGGTCTTATGAATGTATCAGCTGATATCACTTTAGTAATGTCACTTACTTGAGATATATCTAAGTGTGCTGCTATTCTTGGCATCAAATTTTTACCAAATGTATTTGCAGAACTAACAATATGAGAATAATTTTCTGAAACTTTTACAACTAATGGTGCAAAGTTTTCTGCTAAGTAGTTTTCATAGTGAGGAGCTTCAGCATGTAATACTTTTTTAACAGCTGGCATTTCAGATAATGATTTAGCAACATCTCCACAATTATTTCCAATTAATAGGACATGTACATCTCCATCCATTTGTGATGCTGCAGTAATTGCGTTTAATGTAAAAGGTCTTACTTCTTTATTATTATGCTCTGCTATTAATAAAACTGACATTATATTACCTTTGCCTCATTTTTAAGTTTGCTAACTAATTCAGCAACACTTGCAACTTTAATTCCTGCTTTTCTTTTTGGTGGTTCTTCTACTTTAATTTGTTGAACTCTAGGTGTGGTATCAACTCCTAAGTCAGCAGCTGTTAAAATTTCTAAAGGTTTTTTTTTAGATTTCATAATATTTGGTAGTGAAGCATAACGTGGCTCATTTAATCTTAAATCACATGTCACAATAGCTGGAAGGTTAACTTCAATTGTTTCTAATCCTTCATCAATTTCTCTTGTTACTTCTAAAGTTCTGTCTTTTATTTCAATTTTTGATGCAAATGTTGCTTGAGGCCAATTCAATAAAGCACTTAACATTTGACCTGTTTGATTACAGTCATCATCAATTGCTTGTTTACCCATAAAAACTAGGTCTGGTTTTTCTTTTTCAACAATTTTTTGTAGTGCTTTTGCTACGGCTAATGGCTCAACAATTCCTTCAGTTTTGATTAAAATTCCTCTATCAGCACCAACTGCCAAAGCTTTTCTAACAGTTTCTTGTGATTTTTCTTCACCGACTGTAATTGCAATAATTTCTGTCGCCTTACCTGCTTCTTTAATTTTTACAGCTTCCTCAATCGCATTATCATCGGGTGGATTGCTCGACATTTTTACATTATCAGTAACAACACCAGTTCCATCTTCTTTAACTCTGACTTGAACGTTGTAATCAATTACTCTTTTAACAGCGACTAATATTTTCATTATGCTCTCAATAAATTATTTTCTGGATCGTAAGGACTCTCATCTAATATAGTAGCATCGTACATTTTTCCTAAAATATCAATTTTCAATTTTTGACCAGTTGTCGCAACATTTGGGTTCACCATTCCTAATGCAATCGATTTATCTAGTCTAAATCCAAAATCACCTCCTGTTGCACGTCCAACAACTTTGTCGTTTTGATAAATTGGATTGTTTCCTAGAACATCCGCATCTTCAACATTGTGAATTTCCATAGTAACCAGTTTATTTTTAAAACCTTTTTCTCTCCACTTATTAAGTGCTTCTAAGCCAATAAAGTTTCCTTTATTAGGATGTATAAATCTATCTAGTCCAGATTCGTAAGGTGAATATTCAATTGATAATTCTGTCCCAACAAGTTTATAAGATTTTTCAAGTCTTAAACTATTCATTGCTCTAATTCCATAAGGCTTAAGACCTAAATCTTTTCCAGCTTCCATTAATTTATCAAATATATGGTTTTGGTATTCAATTGGATGATGAAGCTCCCAACCTAATTCACCAACAAAGTTTACTCTCATAGCATTCACTGGTGCATTTCCAACATTTACATTTTTAGCACTCAACCATTTAAAGTTTTCACCAGAAAAATCATCACTGGAAACTCTTGTCATTAATTCTCTAGCCTTTGGACCAGACACAACTAGCACACCCATACTATTAGTTAGATTTTCAAATTGAACTGTCCCATCATTTGGCATCCATTTTTGAATCCAATCATGGTCTAATCTTTGATTTGCTCCTGCAGAAACTAAATAGAAACTATCTGGAGCTTCTCTCATTATTGTAAATTCAGAATGCACTCCTCCTTTAGTATTAAGGGCGTGACATAAACCAATTCTTCCTATTTTTTTTGGAAGTTTGTTTGCTACTAAATAATCTAAAAATTCTTCCGCACCAGGACCTTTAATTCTACATTTTGCAAATGCAGTCATATCTAAAAGACCCACATTTTCTTTTACATTTTTACATTCTTTTTTTATTGCTTCAAACCACTTGGATCTTCTAAAAGACCAATCATCTTTTTGCTCCATTCCATCTACTGCAAAGAAATTAGGTCTCTCCCAACCAAATTTTTGCCCAAAAACAGCACCTAATGCTTTCATTCTATCATAGCAAGGTGATGTTCTTAATTCTCTAGCAGCACCTCTTTCTTCGTCAGGATAATGAACTTTAAATACATGGTTGTAAGCTTCTTCATTTTTTTCTTTTAAATAAGATTTTGTTGCATAATCACCAAACCTTCTAGGCTCAACACCAAGCATATCAATTGTTGGTTCTCCATCTACAATCCATTCTGCAAGTTGCCAACCCGCTCCACCTGCTGCAGTAATACCAAAGCTATGTCCTTCATTTATCCAAAAATTTTTAAGTCCCCAAGCTGGACCAACAATAGGGTTTCCATCAGGTGTGTAACAAATTGCTCCGTTATAAACTTTTTTTACACCAACTTCGCCAAAGGCTGGAACACGATGAATTGCACCTTCTATGTGTGGGGCAAGTCTATCAAGATCTTCTTGGAATAATTCGTACTCTGAATCTTTTGATGGGCCGTCTACATAACAGGCTGGAGCACCATCTTCATAGGGTCCTAATATTAAACCACCAGCTTCTTCTCTCATGTACCATCTGCTATCACTATCTCTTAAAACTCCCATCTCTGGTAAGCCTTCTTTTTTTCTTTTTAAAATATCTGGGTGTGCTTCTGTAACAATATATTGATGTTCAACTGGAATAACTGGAATATCTAAACCAACCATTTTTCCAGTTTGTCTTGCAAAATTTCCTGAACAAGAAATTACATGTTCACATTCAATAGCTCCTTTATCAGTTTCAACAATCCATCCATCTTTAGTTTGTTTAATTCCAACTACAGCTGTATTTCTATAAATCTCTGCACCCATATTTCTTGCACCAGTTGCCATTGCTTGTGTTAAATCTGCAGGCTGAATGTATCCATCTTCAGGGTGTTGTATTGCGCCAAGTAAATCATCCGTACGACATAAAGGCCAAATTTCTTTTACCTGATCTGGAGTTAAAAATTTTACATCAACACCTATAGTTTGTGCAACACCTGCATATTGGTGGTACTCATCCATTCTATCTTTAGTACTTGCTAAACGAATGTTTGAGACAACACTGAAGCCAACATTTTGTCCTGTCTCTTCTTCTAATTTTTTATAAAGATCAACTGCATACTTATGAAGCTGTCCAACTGAATAACTCATATTAAATAATGGAAGCAGACCTGCTGCGTGCCAAGTTGATCCTGAAGTTAATTCTTTTCTCTCGACAAGAACAACATCAGATAAACCTTTTTTTGCTAAGTGATAAAGTGCACTAACTCCTACTACACCACCACCAACTACAACAACTTTAGCTTTAGATTTCATTAGTCCGATTCCTACTATTTTTTTATTATTAACGAAACAAAAATCGTTTAGTTGTTAGCTTAAACTGAAGATCCAAGAGGCATTGGTGCGGAGACCATTGTGGTCAGCCAGCAGTCCTTAAGAGGACCCTCTTTTATATATTTTTCAACTGCCCACTTAAATTTATAGTAGACCTTATCTCTATCAAGAACTGTTACTTCAAAAAGAGCAGTTAAATCATCAGATTTTATCTCCACAACCTTATGGTCCAAGTGATTAAGAAGCATCACATAAGATTTTCCTTTTATCATCGTTTTAAATCGATCTAAAGGACCTGTATTTTTTTGATTATTTGGGTGTGCAAATTCCCAAGTCTGCTCAATTCCATTATCTTTTTTTGGATTATCATTCTGTTTTAAACTTCTTAATTGGATTTTGACAACTTGATAAGGTTCAATCCCATTATTAGGCTTAACTAATTCAGCAAATGATGGAGATGTTAAAAATAAAGTAATTAAAATTACTTTATATATTTTGTGCAGTTGTTCTGACGTCTTCCAAAAATTGTTCTCTTTTTTTATCACTAACAAACGGTACAGCAAAATATCTTCTGTAAACAATATTATAAATGCCACACATGTGAAATACCCCTCTTTTTAATCTTCTTATAGGCAGGTTTAAAAAGAAGGTTGTAATAGCGAGCCTTGGTGATCCATAAGTACAAAAAATTATAGCTTTTTTATCTTTTAAATTTCCCATTGGATAACCATAATTTCCAACTAATTTTTTAAATGTAAATGCCCATGGTGGTGACAAAACTTTATCTATCCATCCCTCCACAATTGCTGGCATTCTAAAGTTCCAAATAGGTGCAATTAGAACAATGGTATCACACTTCTCAATTCGTCTACGATGATCTAGAACATCTTCACCAGCTTGTTCACCTGCAAAAACAGGGTTAAATTTTTCCTTATATAGGTCTACACAATCAACTGAATGACCGTTTGCTTCAACCGTTTTTATAAATGTATCTCTAATAGCAGCATTAAAAGATTTTTCGTTATAATGACCATATAAAAGAAATATTTTTTTCATTTGTGTATTTTTAAACTAGTTCTATAAGAAAGCCATGAAAAATTTTTATGTAATTGAAGGTAAACATACCAACCCAAATGAGATTGAAACAATACTAAAGAATACTGAAAAAAAACATGGCCCTTTTGAAGAGCGAGAAGCTACTCAAATTGCCAAAGGGTTAATTCAAAAAAATATAGATGATTTTTATCATCGAGCATGGGTAGTCAAAAACTAACTCTGTAAAACTGGAAAAACTAGGTTTATCCTCAAAATATTAA
>CALCPL010000099.1 GCA_937897125.1 uncultured Candidatus Pelagibacter sp.
CGTTAAGACCAGTTTTCATGCAAGTTTTTAAATACGCTAGAGCAATGGGTTTTGATATGATTCAAGGTGATCATGAAGATGCACCAGGACAATTAGAATTAAACTGGATGTACGATGATGTTTTAAGAAATGCAGATAGACTTTCAACTTATAGACAAATTTGTGCACAGGTTGCTAGAGAATTTAATTTGATAGCTTGCTTTATGACAAAACCTTTTATGGGTGTTTCTGCAAGTGGTTGTCATACAAATATGTCTTTGTGGAAAGGTGGAAAAGATAAAGTTAATAAATTATCCCATAAATCAATACCCGCTATGGATGATGTTTTCACTTATGTTGAGGGTGGAACTAATTATTTTATGCCTGACACTAAAGATATTCAATTACCTGGTAAAGTTGGGTTAAAAGCGATTGGTGGTGTAATGAAACATTTAGGTGCATTAACTGCAATTGGATCTTCAACGGTAAACTCTTATAGAAGACTATGGGATACAGGATTTTGGGCACCCGTTTATGCAGACTGGGGATTTCAAAATAGAACTTGTGGTTTAAGAGTTTCTGCTCCAGGTAGATTTGAATACCGTTCTGTAGATTCAATGCATAATCCATATTTAATGGGTTCTGGATTGTTAAAATGTTTTGATGATGGAATAACAAATAATATTGATCCAGGAAAACCTGAGTCTAGAAGTATGTATGAAGCTCAAGCAGCTGGAAAAATAGTTAAAAAACTACCAATGAGTCTTGGTGAGGCTTTAAATCGTTTAGCAGAAGATGAGGTTATAAAATCAGCTATGCCAGACGAAATGTACAAAGTATTCCATTGGTATAAAAACGATGAATGGGAAAAATTTTTAGGTGCAACAACTCAGTGGGATCTAGATACTTATCTGGACTGTCTACCGTAATCTTTAATAAAATAGGGGAAATATATGTGTGGAATAGCGGGATTAATACATAGAGGTAAATCATCAAATGTAGGAAGTGAACTACAAGGAATGCTTCAAGCTTTAAAACATAGAGGAGAAGATTCTACAGGTTACGCTTTGTATGGGGACACGGATGGCAAAAACTTTATCATGCGTTTTAAAGTTGGAGAAAATGTTGGTGAGGGAAGTTCATCAATAATGGAAGATGTTTCTGTATACGATCAGAGAAAGAAAATTGTTGATCAGTATTTATCTGAGTTAGGTGCCAAAATAGTTAAAGAAGAAAGAATTCTACCCTACTCTTTAAGATATGAGCTTGCTTACGATGTAAAGGATCTATTAGAGTTTTCACAAAAGATTGAAAGTATTCCAGGAGTTGAAATTCTTTCCATGGGAAAATCATTAGAGGTAATTAAAGATCTAGGTAATGCTAAAATGGTTTGTGATAGATATAGTTTAGATAAATTGGTTGGAACACATGCAATTGGTCATGCTAGAATGGCTACAGAATCTGGTGTTGACATTAAGTCTGCTCACCCTTTTTGGGGTTATCCCTTCAGTGATGTATCCGTGGTTCATAATGGTCAGTTAACTAACTATTGGAACAACAGAAGAATGCTTGAGAATAAAGGTATGAGATTTATGTCTGAGTGTGATTCAGAGTTAATCGCCGTTTATATTGCTCAAAAAATGAGAGAAGGAGCATCTCTTGAAGAAGGCATGAAGGCATCTTTAACAGGTCTTGATGGAGTTTTTACATATTTTGTTGCAACTAAAGATTCTTTAGGAATGGCAAAAGATACTATGG
>CALCPL010000100.1 GCA_937897125.1 uncultured Candidatus Pelagibacter sp.
CACATGGGGTTAGTATCTAAAAACTTTTTAAGATTTGGATTTATTTCATTACCTATGTAAAATTTGATAAATTCATTTCTTGGAATTTTTTGATCCATCGCCAGTCTTAAAAGGTTTCCCTCTAATGAAACAATTTTTTTATTTTCCACATAGTGCTTTTGAACCAATTCTTCTAGTACAGAGGGTGACAATTGTAATGATTTAATATTTTCTAAAATATCACTTACAATTTTATCATGTCCTTTTTCTTTAGCAGCTGAGAAACTTACTGCGTTTAAAATACAATCAAGTTTTTCTTTTTGATACTTAATTAATTTTGCATATTCTTTTGTTAAAGTATTTACAGTTTTTAAAACTTTTGGTTTGATTTCAGTTTCCATTGCTGCAAGCGTTGGATTGAACTCATCATCGTCTCCATTATTTTCATCATTTTTATCAGTTTCACCAGAATTTCTTTGTTTAGCACTTGGACCTGTATTTTCGTCTTCCATGTAGTTAGTATCAATATCAATAATTTCTCTAACTAAAATTTCATCACTTTGAAGTTTTTCATCCCACTCTACAAATTGCTGTGCAGTAATTGGGCTTTGTGCTAATGCGATAAGCATTACATCTTTTCCAGCCTCTATTCTTTTTGCAATTGCAATTTCACCTTCACGAGACAAGAGTTCTACTCCACCCATCTCTCTTAAATACATTCTTATAGGGTCATCACTTTTCTCAATTGTCTTACCCTCTTCTTTAGATGAATTTTCTTTTTTTCTTAAAACTTTAAAATCAGATTTTTTTTCTACCAATGCTACACTCTCATCAAGAATGTGCATGAAAGCTTGTTCTAAATTTTCGTCTGAAAGATTTCTTTTACCTAATGATTTATTTAACTCGTCAAAAGTTATAAATCCTCTATGGGTTCCACGACCCATAAGTCTAGCAAATGATTTTGTAATTATTCTTTCCACAATAGTATATCTGAGATGACTTATATAAGCCCAATTTGAGAAAAATCCACGTATTTTTTGAGGGATTTAATTGATGTTTTTTTGTTTTTTTAGCTCTCTTATTTCATTGAAAGTGCTTTCACTTAAATCTTTAGAAAACTTCGACTCGAGCTCTTCAATCCTGAACTCTAAATCGTAGTTTTTAAGGTCTCTAGTGACTTCCTCTAGTAATTCAAACATTTTATTCTGATCATTTTGATGATTATTCAGAATATGTTTTATTGAGGCAAATTTAAAAATCTTTTCAGTTAATTGAGGATCGATTGGGATTTGATCTAAGGTAAGTTTTTCTCCACTCTTTAGTTTGGTTATCAAAGTTTCAAGAATTAATTTATTTTCTTCACTAAATAGATTTATATTTTCAATCATGTGAATATTTTCTTGAAATAAATCTAAATTATTCATTACCAAATAAAGTAATGAGAACTCTTTAAGTTCCACACCACTCAATAATTTACTTTCGTTAAAGTGTTTTTGAGTAGACTGTAATGATTTAACTTTTTTAGTATAAAATTGTTTTTTTCCCACATTGCTATGTGGAGTTAAAGATGAAATTTTCTCCAAGAAAAACTCTAGTACATATTTTTTTATAAAATCATCTTTTATAGTTGCAGCAATAGCTCTTAATTTTTTTTCAAAAATAGCCATTGATGAAGGATTGTTGTCAGTTTGTTGTTTATAATGGTTAAATATAAACTGATGAATTGAAATTTTTGCTTGTTTAGTAAAATCAATAAAGTTTGCTTTGCCATTTTTATTTGCATAACTATCAGGGTCTTCTCCATCTGGTAAAAAAAGAAACGAAATTTGTTTTTCTGGTTGTAGTTCTTTAATTGAATTTTCTGCTGCTCTAAGTGCTGCTTTGTATCCACTTTCATCACCATCAAAACAAATAATTATATCTTCAAAGAATTGGTTAAGCATTAAAATTTGTCTATCCGTTAAAGAAGTGCCAAGATTAGCTACAACATTCTCAATTCCATTTTTACTTAAACCAACTACATCCATATATCCCTCAACCAAATATACATGATCTATTTTATTTGATAATCTTCTAGCTAAATC
>CALCPL010000101.1 GCA_937897125.1 uncultured Candidatus Pelagibacter sp.
TCTACACCTCTCTATTCGTCGGCAGCGTCAGATGTGTATAAGAGACAGTTATAACACTCTACAAACAGTCATTCCGTCACCTAAAGGTACAATGATTTGTTCCACTCTTTTATCGTTTGCAACATAAGTATTAAAATCTCTGATATTTATTGTGTATTTATCTAAATTATCATCATCAGCAACTTCACCATGCCATAAAACATTGTCTACAATAATCAATCCACCTTTATCCATTAGGTTTAAAGATCTTTCATAATATTCTTTGTAATTCATTTTATCAGCATCAATAAAAACCATATCAAATTTACTATTCTTTAATTCATCTAAACTATCTAATGCAGGTTTAACGATTGTTTGAATTTTATTATCCTGATTAGCTTTTTTAAAAAAAGCTAATGCAATTTTGTTCGTTCCCTCATCTTTATCAAGCGCTACAAGTTTACCATCATCTGGTAATGCTAATGCTATAGAAAGTGCACTTAACCCAGTAAAAGTACCAATCTCAAGTACATTTTTAATGTTAGAAGTTTTTATAATCAAATGAAGAAAATGACATTGAGATGTTGCTACTTGCATTCTCTTAACGTCTCCAAGTGTATTATTGTAATCGATTATTTCTTGCTGAATGGGGTTTAACTTTAAACTAAAACTATTTATATATTTTTCAAGTTTTTCAGTAATTTCAAGGTTCTTACCCATGATATTAAAGTTTCTTCTTCAATATCTCATTTATTAATTGAGGATTAGCTTTACCACTTGAAGCTTTCATTGCTTGACCTACAAAGAAACCAAATAGCTTTTCTTTACCATTCTTATATTCAATAGCTTTTTCCCTATTATCATTGATAATCTTATCAATTAAAGCTTCTAATGCTTTAGGGTCACTTTCTTGCTTTAAACCTTTTTCTTCAACAATTGTTTGGGGATCTTTGTCTCCATCCATCATCAATTCAAATATTGTTTTAGCTATTTTTCCAGAAATTGTTCCATTCTTAATTAGATTAATTAACTTTGCTAAATTTTTTGCACTTATTGGACTTTGTGTAATTTCTAAATTTTTATTATTTAAAACAGCAAACAATTCACCTGTAATCCAGTTAACGGCTAATTTCATATCTCGGTTTTTTCCCATTTTAGCAACAACTTCCTCAAAATATTTAGCTGTATCAATATCTGATACTAAAATTGTTGCTTCGTAAGCAGAGACTTTAAATTCATCAATAAATCTTTTTTTCTTATCGTCTGGTAATTCTGGGATATCTGCTTTTAATTGTTCAATAAATTCATCAGTTACTTCTAATGGTAATAAATCTGGATCTGGAAAATATCTATAATCATGAGCATCTTCTTTAGATCTCATAGATCTTGTTTCATTTTTTTTAGTATCAAATAATCTTGTTTCTTGATCGATTGTTTTACCTTCTTCAATTAAATCAACTTGTCTATTAGCTTCATAATCAATAGCCATTTGCATAAATTTAATTGAGTTAACATTTTTAATCTCACAACGAGTTCCAAGTTTATCAGAACCTTTAATTCTAACAGAAATATTAACATCAGCTCTTAAAGAGCCTTCCTGCATATTTCCATCACACGTACCAAGGTATCTCATAATGGATCTTAATTTTTTAACATAAGCACTAACTTCATCTGGAGTTCTCATGTCTGGTTTACTAACAATTTCCATTAAAGCTACACCAGATCTGTTTAAATCAACCAAAGTATTTTGAGGGTCCATATCATGAATACTTTTTCCAGCATCTTGCTCTAAGTGTAATCTTTCAATCCCTACTTCCTTTTGACCATGTTCCATATCAAGAACAACTGTACCCTCTCCTACTATTGGATATTTAAATTGTGAAATCTGATAGCCTTGTGGAAGGTCTGCATAAAAATAATTTTTTCTATCAAAAACTGATCTTTTATTAATTTGAGCTCTTAAGCCTATACCCGTTTTAATTGCTTGTTTTACACAGTACTCATTAATAACTGGAAGCATTCCTGGAAATGCAGCATCAACTAAACTTACTTGCGTATTAGGTTCTGCACCAAATGTTGTTGATGAAGATGAAAATAATTTAGAATTTGATGTAACCTGTGCATGAACTTCAAGACCGATAACCACTTCGTAAACATTATCTCGTCTTTCAATTAAATATTCTGAATTATCTTTAGTCATCTATTTAATCCACCAATCAGTAATTTTATTTTTAAACTGGATTTTTTCTTCCATAGCATAAGCAATGTTTAAAATATTTTGTTCATCGAAAGCTTTACCAATAATTTGTAGTCCCAATGGATAACCCTTAACATCTACTCCTGCTGGAATTGAAATTGCTGGTAATCCAGCTAAATTAACTGGAACTGTGAATATATCATTTAAATACATTGAAACTGGGTCATTAGTTTTTTCACCAATTTTAAAAGCAGCACTTGGTGTCGATGGAGTTAAAATTGCATCAACTTTTTTGTAAGCTTCATCAAAATCATTTTTAATTAATTTTCTAACTTTTTGTGCCTTTAGATAATAAGCATCATAATAACCAGAGGACAAAACATATGTTCCAATCATTATTCTTCTTTGAACTTCGCTACCAAAACCTTCAGATCTTGTTTTTTCGTACATATCAATAAGGTTTTCACCTTTAGATCTAAAACCATACTTAACACCATCATATCTAGCTAAGTTTGAAGAAGCTTCAGCAGGAGCTACTATATAATAAGTAGGTAGAGCATAATTTGTATGAGGTAATGAAATTTCAACAATTTCAGCACCACAATCTTTTGCATACTCAATTCCCTTAGTCCATAAATCCTCTATCTCTTTAGGCATTCCATCAACTCTATATTCTTTAGGAATTCCAATTTTCTTACCTTTGATATTGTTTGTTAATTCTTTGCTGTATTCATTTCTTTTAAAATCAATTGATGTTGAATCTTTTTCATCATAAGTGCTAATTATTTCCTGAAGCAATGCACAATCTTTTACATCTTTAGACATTGGTCCTGCTTGATCTAATGAAGATGCAAAAGCAACAATTCCATATCGTGAACAACTTCCATAAGTAGGCTTTAATCCAACAGTACCCGTAAATGAAGCAGGTTGTCTAATAGAGCCACCAGTATCAGTTCCAATTGTAATAGGTGTTAAATTAGCTGCTAGAGCTGATGCAGAGCCTCCTGAAGAGCCTCCTGGTACCAAACCTTTATCTATTGGACTTTGTACATTTCCAAAAAAACTAGTTTCATTAGATGAGCCCATTGCAAATTCATCACAATTTAACTTACCAAGTAATATTGCACCTTCATTCCAAATATTTTGAGTAACAGTAGACTCGTACGGTGGAATAAAATTATTTAAAATTTTACTACCTGCTGTAGTTTTTACATCTTTAGTGCAAAACAAATCTTTAACTGCCATTGGAACACCCGGAAGCTTTAAATCAAAATTAGGTTTTTGATCAAAACTTTTAGCTTTCAAAAGTGCATTAGAAAAATCTTCTGTTATGTAAGCATTTAAATCTCTAGACTTTTCTCCTCTATCAATAAAAGCTTTGGTAGTTTCTTCAGAAGAAATTTTTTTATCTTTAATATTTTTAACTAATTCAGTTAAAGTGAGTGATGTGATATCTGACATTATTCAACAACCCTTGGTACTACAAAAAAATCTTCATTTTCTTCTGGTGAGTTTTTTAATATTTGATCTCTTATATTTTCACTTTTAACCTCATCAGCTCTTAATTTTAATGTAGTTTCTGCAACAGAGGTTAAAGGCTCAACATTGTCAGTATTGAGTTCATTCAATTTTTCAATGAAATCAAATATAGAGTTAAGATCTCCAGCTAATTTATTAGCTTTTGCATCATCAACTGAGATTCTTGATAATTTAGATATATGCTTTATTGTTTTAAGATCAATTGTCATGTGGTAATTAAATATGTCGGCAAACTATCACTTAAGTATAAAATATACAATATGATCACAATTGAAGATTTTAAAATAAAACACTCAAATAAGGTAAGATTTATTGGTTTAGATTTAGGATCTAAAAGAATTGGTGTCTCAATTTGTGATGAAAGACAATCCATAGCCACACCCTTTAAAACCATTAACAAAACCAACACAAACGAACTAATTGACGAACTTAAGATAATAATTAAAGATAATAATATTGGTGGAATAATTGTAGGGCACCCAGTTAATATGGATGGAAGTCTAGGAAGATCCGCTCAATCAGTTAATGACGTTGCATCAAATATATCAAAATCTATAGACCTGCCTGTAATATTGTGGGATGAGAGACTTTCAACAGTTGGCGCATTTAATCTATCAAGTTTATTAGACGTTAATGTTTCAAAAAGAGTTAAAACAATTGATCAAAACGCTGCAGCCTTTATTTTACAAGGGGCAATAGACTTTTTAAATAATTAATACTTGCCATAGTGATGGTTAATAGTTATAGAGTTAATTTTAATGGCAACCAAAATAAATAAAGCTATTAAGATTTCTCAAAAACACCTCCTAGGTATTCAAGATCTATCAATTAATGATGTTAATCTCATTTTAGAAGAAGCTAAAAGCTTCATTAAATTAAATCAAAGTAAAAATAAAAGATTAAATGTATTAAATGGTAAAACTCAAATTAATTTGTTTTTTGAACCCTCCACTAGAACACAAAGTTCATTTGAATTAGCTGGAAAAAGATTAGGTGCAGATGTTATGTCAATGAACATGGCGAACTCTGCGGTTAAGAAAGGTGAAACACTAATAGATACCGCAATGACTTTAAATGCAATGCATCCAGATATAATTGTAATTAGACACCAGGATTCAGGTGCATGTAATCTTTTATCTCAAAAAGTAAATTGTGCAGTACTTAATGCTGGTGATGGAAGCCGTGAACACCCTACTCAAGCTTTATTAGATGCTTTAACAATTATAAATCGTAAAAAGAAAATTGAAGGTTTAAGAGTTGCGATTTGTGGTGACATAACTCATTCACGTGTTGCAAGATCAAATATTTATCTTCTAAATATGTTGGGTGCAGAAGTTAACATTATTGCACCATCAAACTTAATGCCAAAAGAAATAGAAAAGTTTGGTGTTAATACATTTACAGATATGAAAAAAGGTCTGAAAGATTGTGATATTGTAATGATGCTAAGACTACAAAATGAAAGGATGACTAGTTCTTTCTTGTCTTCTAATAGAGAATACTATGAATATTATGGACTAACTCCAGATAAGCTTGCTCATGCAAAAGATGATGCTTTGATTATGCATCCAGGTCCAATGAATAGAGGGATCGAAATTGATACAAAATTAGCAGATGACATTAACAGAAGCGTGATTAAGGAACAGGTTGAACTAGGTGTTGCAGTAAGAATGGCTTGTTTAAAAATATTTTGTGAATAAATGAAAAAACAATACTTTATAAATGCAAATATAATTGACCCTCATAACTCTATCAATGAGAACGGTGGATTAATTATTGGTGAAGATGGTTTAATTGAAGCTATTGGTAAAAAAGTAAATTCTAACAACATTCCATCAAGAGAAAAAGTAATAGACTTAAATGGCAAATATATATTCCCAGGTCTTGTTGATATGCGTGTCTTTGCAGGTGAGCCTGGTTATGAATATAAAGAAAATTTTAGAACTCTAAGTAATGCAGCACTTGCAGGAGGTGTTACTTCAGTTGTTACTATGCCGAATACAGATCCAATTATTGATAACGTTTCAATAGTAGATTTTTTAAAAAGACGTGGAAGAGATAAATCTAAAATTAATGTTTTTCCAAGTGCCGCCCTTACAAAAAATATTGAAGGAACTACCATGACTGAATTTGGTCTACTTCAAAGTAGAGGAATAATTGGATTTACTGATGGAGTTAAAACAATTCAAAATACTAGACTGATGTCTCGTATAATGAACTCAGCTAAAGATTTAGGCACACTAATCATGCAGCATGCTGAAGATTATGATTTATCTAAAAATGGAATGATCAATTCTGGAATTATTGCAACCAAACTTGGGTTATCTGGAATACCTGCTGTTGCCGAAAGAATAATTATTGAAAGAGATTTAACGTTGCTTGAAAATATTAAATGTAGATATCACATATCACAAATCTCAGCCGCAAAATCAGTTGAAATTATTGAGGAAAGAAAAAATAAAGTTAAGTTTACGACAGGTGTCTCCATAAATAACCTTTCATTAAATGAAAATGATATAGGTGATTTCAGAACTTTCTTAAAATTATCACCCCCATTAAGAACTGAAGAAGATAGAATTGCTCTAGTGCAAGGATTAAAAGATGAAACGATAGATGTTATTGTATCTGATCACAAACCGGAAGATGAAGAGCAAAAAAGATTAACGTTTGCACAAGCATCTACAGGAGCTTCTGGAATAGAAACGCTTTTATCACTAAGTCTAGAGTTATATCACAATGGCTCTGTTAAATTAGAAACTATAATTAAAGCCTTAACATCAAACCCTGCAAAAATTTTAAAAATTGATAAGGGTAATCTTTCAGTGGGTAATGAAGCAGATTTTTGCATTGTAGATATTGATAAGCCATGGGTTGTTAAAAAAGATAAACTTATCTCCAAATCAAAAAACACCTCCATTGAAGACAAAAAACTCCAAGGTAAAGTCACTAATACATTTGTAAAAGGTGAAGAATTATTTAAGTTATAATAATGGAATATTTAATTGTTGCATTAAGCTCATATTTATTAGGATCAATACCTTTTGGTTTTATACTTACAAAAATATTTTTAAAAAAAGATATTAGAGATATTGGCTCAGGAAACATTGGAGCTACAAATGCTCTTAGAACAGGTAATAAAACGTTAGGCTACGCAACTTTATTGCTGGATATAACAAAAGCTGTATTGCCTGTTTTATATGTAAAATTTAATTATCCCGATTATATCTTTATTGCATCATTAAGCGCATTTTTAGGTCACGTTTTTCCAATATGGCTTAAGTTTAAAGGCTGTCTCTTATACACATCTGACGCTGCCGACGAATAGAGAGGTGTAG
>CALCPL010000102.1 GCA_937897125.1 uncultured Candidatus Pelagibacter sp.
AAGAAATTTCAAAAAAGAACTACAAAGGAAAAACTCTAAAAATAAATACGCATGCCGTTCCAGTAATCGGACAGCCTACAGCTCTTCATGCTGAACAGTTTGCAAAACTAACGGGCGCAACAGTTGATGTAACACATACACCTGCAGGTGATTTGTATGCAAAAGCTATGGTTCCTTTTAAAGCTGGTCAAGCTCCATACGATATCGTATTTGGTTTTTCTAACTTTATAAATGACTGGAGACAGTATTTAGCACCAGTTCCAAAAAAATACATGAACACAAAGGAGATGAAAGACGTTACAAAATCTCATGTGGGTGTTTCTTCTTGGGATGGAACTATGTACCAATATCCAGTTGATGGAGACAGACATTATCTAAAATACAGAAAAGACGTAATAGATAATCCTGAAATGCAAAAAAAATATAAAGATGCTACTGGGAAAGAGTTAAAAGTTCCTACAACTTGGAAAGAGTATGGCGAAATGGCTAAATTCTTTAACGGTTGGGACTGGGATGGAGATGGAGAAAAAGAATACGGTTCAGCTGAAGTTATGAAAAAAGACGATTTAATGTTCGCAGCTTTTTTCAGTAGATCAGTAGCGTATGCTAAAAATCCAAGAACTCCAGGTGGTTTCTTTTTTGATTTAGAAACTATGAAACCAAATATTAACAATCCAGGATTTGTTGAAGCTTTAACTGATTGGGTAGAAGCTACTAAGTATGTTCCTCCAGGAGGAATTAACTTTGGACTAGGTGATGAAATTGGATCATTTGGTGGTGGCCAAACTTTATTTAGTTTTTCATGGGATGATGCTTTTATTGCAGCGATGCAAGACGACAGTCCTATTAAAAATAAAGTAGGTACAGCTCCTCTTCCAGGCGCAGATAAAGTTTGGAATAGAGTATCTGGCAAATGGGATAACAAATACAACCAAGCACCGTACATTGTATGGGGTTGGGCAGTAGGTGTTGCTAAGCAAAGTAAAGTACAAGAGATGGCGTTTGACTATCTATGTTTCTTTTCTAACGGAGCAAACCACCAAGCTGACTTAGCTATTGGTAACTTTGGTGTTAATCCATTTAAAAACTCTGATTTCGATCCAAATCTTTACATAGATACAATGGGTTGGGATGCAGATATTGCAAAATCATACACTAAGACGCTTAAAGATATGGAAAAAAGTAAGAATAGAGTTTTCCCTTTAAGAGTTCGTGGTGTGTTTGAATTCACTAGTGCAGTTGCAACTGGAACTTCTAAGGCTTTAGCTGGTCAGCTATCTCCTCAAGAAGCTTTGGATGAAGTTGCTAAAGAGTGGGAAGCAATTGTCAAAAGAGTTGGTAAATCAGCAGTACAAGAAGACTATGCTGTTGGTGTCAAAATGGAAGACAACAAGTTATAAAAATAACTTTATGTGGCCACTTTTAATTAGTGGCCACATACATTACATTCAAAATTCAATTACATGAACTTTAAACATAAATACGTTTTTTTATTTCCAGGTTTATTTGTTCTTATAGGTATCTTAATTTTTCCAATAATATTCGTAGTTCGTTTAAGTTTATCAGGTTGGAATAGTTACAATGGTTTAAACTTTATAGGTCTCGAAAATTATGTCAGACTATTTACTGATGATCCACGATTTTGGGAGTCGTTTATTAGATTAAGTTTTTTGTCAGTTACAACTGTTGTTCTGCAATATGTAATTGGCTTTACACTGGCTCATATGGTTTGGAAGGAAATCAAGTTTCAAAGATTTTTTAGAGTATTATTTTTAATACCCATGATGACCACCCCAGTTATTATGACTGTTATTTGGAGAACTTTTTTTCATGAGTCTCTAGGTCCTGTTAATGATCTTTTACAAATTTTTGATATTGCACCAAAATGGCTTACCGATCCTACTTTAGCTAAAGTTACAGTTATTATTGTTGAAGTTTGGCAGTGGACACCTTTTATGTTTTTACTATTGTTAGCTGGTCTTTTATCACTTCCTAAAGAACCTTTTTTAGCAGCTGCAATTGATGGAGCAAGTCCAATTAGAAAATTTATTTACGTAACATTTCCATTAATGGCACCAATATCTATTGGAGCAATTATCATAAGACTAATTGAAGCTTCAAAAATAATGGATACTGTTTATGTTTTAACCTCAGGTGGTCCAGGAACTTCAACTGAGACATCAAGTTTTTATATCTTTATTAAAGGATTGAGAGAATTTCAAATGGGCTATGCTGCTTCAATGTCATTCACTTATTTAATAATAATGATCATAAGTTTAACAGTTATTGCAAAAGTATTAACCAAACTATTACTCAAAGATTAAATATGGGAAAATTATACACATTCTTAAAATATTTTTTTATTACAGTTTGGACTGTTTTTGTTGTGGCACCTTTTCTTTGGGCACTTACAACTTCTTTTAAAGATTTTAATTCAGTAAATGGAGGTGTTACTTACATCCCGTGGGTTGATTTTGAACCAAACTTAGAGGGTTGGAGAGTTTTAATTAAATCTCCAGCACAAGGAGGAGTAGACATTGTTGAACCTTATTTTAATAGTTTGTTTGTAACATGCACTGCAAGTTTAGTTAGTATTATACTTGGAACCTTATCTGCTTATGCTCTTTCTAGATATACATTCAAAGCTGGTCCTATAAAGAATAATGATATTACATTTTTCTTTATTTCTCAAAGAATTATGCCACCAATTGTTTTATCCATACCTTTCTTTTTATTTCTTGGTGCGGTTAATTTATTGGACAGTCTATTTGGACTAATAGTTGTTTATATTGTTTTGTTAATGCCAATAGCAGTTTGGATTATGGTTGATTTTTTTAATAAAGTTCCAAGAGAGATAGATGAAACGGCATTGATAGATGGATGTAATCCTTACCAGGCATTTTATAAAGTTGTATTACCAAATTCAATACCAGGGTTAATTGTTGCTGGAATGTTTTGTATTATATTTGGATGGATTGATTTCTTTTTTGCTTTTATTTTAACCTTTACTGAAGTGCAGTTACTTCCTGTAAAAATTGTAGCTTTAAACTCTTCAATAACACCATGGTGGAGTTTATCAGCCTCAGCACTAGTTTCTGTTGCACCATTAATTGTTGTTGCATTTATTGTTGAGAGATATTTATCAAAAGGAAATCTATCAGGAGCAATTAAATAATGAATTTAGTTGGTGAAAACTTATCGTATAAATTAACTGAAGAACTTCAGTTAAGAAAAATCTCTTTTAATTTTGAAAAAGGTAAATTATATACAATTTTGGGTAGAACACTTTCTGGGAAAACCACCTTATTAAAAACAATAGCAGGGCTACTTATGCCAGATAGTGGATCGATTAGATTTGAAGATAAGAATTTTTTAGAGATACCCGTGTGGAAAAGAAATATTGCCATGGTTTATCAGCAATTCATTAACTACCCTCACTTAAATGTTTTTGACAATATAGCTTTTCCTCTAAAACAAAGAGGCTTAGACCCTCAAAAGATTAATGATGAGGTTTTTAAATCTTTAAAATTAGTAGGACTAGAGGGTTATGAAAAAAGAAAAATCCAAGAATTATCAGGTGGGCAACAGCAAAGAGTTTCAGTTGCAAGATCACTTGTAAAAAACGCAAAAATTTTATTACTAGATGAGCCATTAGTTAATTTAGATTACAAGTTAAGAGAACAGTTACGAGAAGAGTTTAAAAATATCTTTGTTAACGGTCTATCAAAGGAAAGTATTGTAATTTTTTCAACAACGGATCCTAGAGAGGCAATGGAACTTAATGGTGAAGTCATTGTTCTTGATGAAGGTAGAGTACTACAGGTAGGTGCTGCAAAAGAAATATTTGAAAATCCCAAAGATTTAAAGGTTGCTGCTATTTCAAATGACCCACCAATGAATATTTTAAAAGTTGATATAGATTCTAATAAAATAAAATTTGAAGATATTGAAATAGATATTCCAGATCATTTATCTAAATTAAAAGATAAGCATTTTAATTTTGGTATAAGAGCATCCGATATTGAATTGAATGGTACTGGCTTTGAATTTGAAGTGGAGCTTGCAGAAATTAGTGGCTCGGAAACATTACTGCATCTTACAAGGGGGAATGCAAAAATTATAACCAGTATAGAGGAAGTTATGGATTTTAAAATTCATGATAAAGTTAAAATTAATTTTAAATCAAATAAAGCTTATGCATTTGATGAAATTGGAAATTTAGTCTCATCTCCATTTGGAGTCACTAATGTCTAAAATTAATTTAAATAAAATATCTCACTCATATAATCCAAACGATGCTAATCCGACTTATGCATTAAACCCATTTTCAATGACTTGGGAAGATGGAAAAAGATATGCAATTCTAGGGCCATCAGGATGTGGAAAAACAACAATGTTAAATATTGTATCAGGCTTAGTAAGACCTTCATCAGGGAAAATACTATTTGATGAAAAAGATGTTACTGATCTTAAAACTGAAAATAGAAATATTGCGCAAGTTTTCCAATTTCCAGTGATTTACAGCACCATGACAGTGTATGATAATTTGGCTTTCCCTTTGAGATGTAGAGATTTTTCTAAAGAAATAGTGGAAGAAAGAGTTAATTCTGTTGCAGAAACATTAAATTTAAAATCTTTCTTAAATTTGCCTGCTAGAAAACTCACAGCAGATCAAAAACAGTTAATTTCATTGGGTAGAGGACTTGTAAGAGAGGATGTAGCAGCAGTTTTAATGGATGAACCATTAACAGTTATAGATCCTGATCTAAAATTTAAATTAAGAAGAAATCTTAAAGAAATAAACGAGCAATACAAAACAACTCTTGTATACGTTACGCACGATCAAAACGAAGCCATGACTTTTGCTGATAATATAATTGTTATGAGTGAAGGCGAGGTGGTTCAAACAGGGACACCCAAAGAATTATTTGAAAGACCAAATACTACTTTTGTTGGATATTTTATAGGCTCTCCTGCAATGAATTTATTTGAAACTGAAGCATCATCTAGCAATAGTGTTAAGATTAATGATACTTTAATTAAAACAAGTACAGATCTATCAAGATTAAAAGATAAAAAAATTAAAATTGGCATAAGATCAGAATTTATTAAGATAGCAAAAGATAAAAAAGAAAACGTAATTAGTGCGAATGTAGAAAAAGTTGAAGATCTTGGAAATTATAAACTGCTAACTGCAAAGATTGGGAGTCTTACGATAAAATCTAAAATAAGCAGAGAAACAGAAGTTCCACTGGATAAAGTAGACCTACATATACCTGAAGATAAGTGTTGCAACACTTATCTTCAGGTATATGTAGG
>CALCPL010000103.1 GCA_937897125.1 uncultured Candidatus Pelagibacter sp.
TCGTGGGCTCGGAGATGTGTATAAGAGACAGTACTAATTGTTCTACAGTTTTGGTATGACCAATCTCTTTAAGAGATTTGTTGTTAAGGCTTGTTAAGATTGTAACTCCTAATACTTTTAAATTTTTGTTAATTGTTTTAGCTTTTTTTGTAATAGCTTTAAGCATTTCAAGGCCACCATTTGCATGAACTGTAATATATCTACATTTTTTTAAATCTTTTAAACTATCCATTGCAGATAAAGCAGTTTGTGGAATATCATTTATTTTTAAATCTAAGAAATAATCTCTTTTAAAATTTTGAAGAAAAGCTCTCCCATTTTTTGAATAAAAAAACTGTAAGCCAAATTTTGGAATTATTTGAAGTTTATTAGTTTTCGTATCGCTAATTATTTTTTGTATTTCTTTTAAGCTTGATGTATCACAAGCAACAAAGATATTTTTATTCATCATTGTTTAATTTTTTAAACATTTCCTTAGACATTTTAAAGTGAATTGTTTTTTTTTCAGGTGTATTTACTTTCTCCCCTGTTTTTGGATTTCTTGATATTCTTGCTTTTTGAATATTAGTTGAGAACATACCAAAACCTCTTAATTCAACACGATCTCCACGTTTAAGGGCCTGCTTTATTTCAGTAAGAATAATATCAGTAAACTTTTCTAGGTCTTTTTTTAAAAAATTTGGGTAGTTATTAGCGAGTTGTTTTAGAAGCTTTGATTTTACAATAGCCAATTTTTATTCGTCTTCTTTTTTCTTTTTCTCTAAATCATCAGATAATGATGAGAAAGGTAAGTTTTTACCACTTGCTTCAGAACCATAAGTATCTAGTGCAACTTTACGATCAATTTCTTCTAAAAGTTTAATACTTAGTGTTGCTTTTCTCTTATCTAAATCTAACTCTTGAATAGCACAGTCAATTCTTTCTCCACCAGTAAATCTAGCAGGTCTTGCATCAGCTGCGTTAATAGCTATTGCAGATTTTTTAATAATGAAATCCATTTCACAACCTTCTGGTCTTACAACAAGGCCTTTATTGTCTGTTGAAATAATTTTAACCGTAATAGTTTGCTTAACTTTTTTATCATTAAACCAATCAAAAGGGTCTGGTTGAGTTTGACGTAAGCCAACTCTAACTTTTTGTTCTGCAGCTTTTACTTCTAAAACTTTAACTTTTAATTTATCGCCAATTTTATATTTAGCTAATTCTTCTTCACCATTATTTAGGTAAGTTAAATCATTACAATGCAAGAAAGCATCAATATCTAAGCCATCAACTTTTAAGAAAATAGAATATTCATTTTTACTTGCAACTTCACCTTCAACTTCAGATCCAATTGGGTAAGTTTTTTCAAACGTTTCAAAAGGGTTATCAGTTGTTAAACGGTGAGATATTGCTACTCTTCTTTTTTCTTTATCAATTTCAGTGATTACACAATCAATTTCATCACCAACTTTAAACATTTTTTTTGCAGAAATATTTTTTTTAGTCCAACTTAATTCACTTGAGTGTAATAAAGTTGATAATCCTTTTTCAAGCTCACAAAAAGCTCCAAAGTCCATAAGCTTAACTACTTTTACTTTATAGATTTTGTTTAGTTCGTAATTTGAAATGTTTTCAAAAGGGTCTGGTGTAAGCTGTTTTACTGAACAACCAACCTGAAGCTTTTCAAGATCAACACTGATTACTTTAAGGTCATGTTTTTCGCCAATTGTAAAAACTTCATCAGGGTGATTAACTCTTGAATAAGAAATTTCTTGTAAGTGAACTAAAACATCAAGCTCACCGTTAACACTAAAGAAACAACCAAATGAACTGTAGCCTTTTACTTCAGCACCTTTAATTAAATCTCCAACTTTGAATTTTTCAACAATTTTAATTTTATCTTCTTTTTTAAATGAAGAAATTATTTCTCTTCTAGAAACACATGCGTTTCCTCTAACCTTATCTAATTTTATTAGCGCAAATTTTTGAGGCTCATTCATTAAATGACTTATGTCTTTTAATGGCTTGTCTGAAATTTGAGATCCAGGTAAAAACATTAAAGAACCAGTATCGATGTGTTCAACTATACATCCACCTTTAACACGTCCAGTAATTTTACCCATGATAGGTTCATTTTTTTCATAAGCTTCAACAAGCTTGTCCCAACCTTGAATTTTTTGAGCTTTTGAAGCTGATACTAGTACTTCACCTTTTTTATCTTCTAATCTTTCAAGAAGAACAGAAATTTTTTCACCTACTTTTGCTTTATCAAGCATGCCCATGCTTTTTAATTCATTGATATCTAAGATAGGCTCTGATTTTAAACCAGGTACTTCAAGAAATACAAAGTTATCAGTAACTTTATTTACTACACCAGTAATGATTTTTCCTTCTTCAAGATTTGCTGTTTTAGTAAACTGTGAATTTAGTAATTGTTCGAACTCTTTAGAGGCGGGGTTTGAAAGGCTGTCTCTTATACACATCTCCGAGCCCACGAGACAAGAGGCAA
>CALCPL010000104.1 GCA_937897125.1 uncultured Candidatus Pelagibacter sp.
CGTCGGCAGCGTCAGATGTGTATAAGAGACAGTTTCCAAGCTCTTCTTCTATACGTAATAATTGATTATATTTTGCAACACGTTCTGATCTAGCTAAAGATCCAGTTTTGATTTGATTTGAATTAGTACCTACAGCAAGGTCTGCTATAAAAGTATCTTCACTGTCTCCAGATCTATGAGAAATTATTGTTTTATAACCAATAATTTGCGCAAACTTAATAACTTCTAGTGTTTCAGATACCGTACCAATTTGATTAAGTTTAATTAATATTGAATTTGACGAGTTATTTAAAAAACCTTTTTTAAGTCTTTCTAAATTAGTTACATACAAATCATCTCCAACTATTTGCACATTATTAGTATTTTTCATTAATTTACTCCATGCCATCCAATCATTTTCTCCAAATGGATCTTCAATAGATTTAATTTTGTATTTATTTATTATCTTTTTATATTCTTTAATAGACTGATCTACCGAAACAAATTTTTTTGAATGAATAGAGTATTTATCTTTTTTAATTAATTCATTTGCTGCAACATCTAAACAAATCGAAACATCTTTGCCATTTTTAAAACCAGACTTATTAATTGCAGCAACAACTAAATCCAAAGCTTTTTCATTGCTACTAATCATTGGAGCAAAGCCTCCTTCATCTCCAACAGAGGTTGATAAACCCTTCTTTGTAATCAATTTTCTTAAGTTGTTAATTACAACAAAGCATATTCTCATTGCCTCTGAAAAGTTTTTAGCTTTATCAGGTCTAATCATGAACTCTTGAATTCTTAATCCGTTATTAGCATGCGCTCCACCATTAATAATATTCATTAATGGGTAAGGTAATCTGTAATTATTTTTTACTAAAAAAGTTTTATATAAAGGAACTTTTTTAATTTTAGCAGAAAGTTTCTTAGCAGCCATAGATACAGCTAAAATAGCATTAGCTCCTAAACTTGTTTTTTGCCGAGTGCCATCAAGATTAATTAAAATTGTATCTATACGTGTTTGATCATGAATATTTGCACCTATTAATTTTTTTGAAATTTTTGTATTAACTAAATTGACTGCACCTAAAACACTTTTACCTAAATATTTTTTATTATTGTTGTCTCTTTTTTCAAATGCTTCATATGTTCCAGTTGAAGCACCTGAAGGACAAATAGCTGAGGCACTTAAATTTTTTGAATAAACTTCTGCTTCAATTGTTGGGTTTCCTCGACTATCAAATACTTGACGAGCTCTTATCTTTAAAATCTTACTCATTTATTTTTTAATTAGATTATCTATTTCAAATAATTGAGATAGTAATTTTTCTAATTTATCTAATGGAACCATGTTGGGTCCATCGGATGGAGCATTATCTGGGTCCTGATGTGTTTCAATAAAAACACCTGCAACACCAACAGCAACCGCAGCTCTTGCTAAGTATTCAACAAACTCTCTTTGACCACCACTAGTCTCACCTAGACCTCCAGGTTGTTGAACTGAATGTGTGGCATCAAAAATAACAGGATAACCATTTTTTGCCATTATAGGTAAAGATCTCATATCAGAGACAAGAGTATTATAACCAAAGCTTGCTCCTCTTTCTGTGACTAAAATATTATTATTGCCCGATTCTGCAATTTTTTTTGTAACATTAACCATATCCCAAGGTGCTAGGAATTGACCTTTTTTAACATTTATAATTTTTCCAGTTTTGGCTGCAGCAATTAATAAATCTGTTTGCCTACATAAAAATGCAGGAATTTGTAATACATCAACATGAGGAGCTACCACTGCACATTGTTCAGCATTATGTATGTCAGTTAATATTGGAACATCTAATTCTTTTTTGATCTTATCAAAAATAGGTAAGGATTGCTCAAGACCCATACCTCTTTGGCCTTTTAAACTTGTTCTATTAGCTTTATCAAAAGATGTTTTATAAACAAAACCCATATTAAACTTAGAAGTAATTTCTTTAATCTTACCTGCCATATCCATGGCATGCTGTTCGGTCTCAAGTTGGCATGGGCCAGCAATAATAAAAATTTTATTATTATTTGAAATTTCTATATTTCCACAATTAACTTTTATATTTTTCATTTATGATTTTTAGCAGCTTTGATAAATGATGAGAATAAAGGATGTGGTGCTAAAGGTCTAGATTTAAATTCTGGATGAAATTGAACAGCTATAAACCATGGGTGGTTTTTTAGCTCAATAATCTCTGGTAATTTTTTATCTGGAGATAATCCTGAAAAGATTAGGCCATTTTTTTCAAATTGATCCTTATAATCAATATTAACTTCATATCTATGTCTATGTCTTTCTTGAATTGATTTTGATTTATAGATTTTTCTAATCAGAGAATTTTCTTTTAATTTGGCTTCATAAAGACCAAGTCTCATAGTGCCACCAAGATCTTTATCAGTACCTTTAATTAATTTACCATCTTTATTCCATTCAGAAATTAAACCAATAATTGGTATTCCTCCTAATCCAAACTCACTTGATGTGGCCTTCTTTATATTTAACTTATTTCTTGCAAACTCAATAATAGCCATTTGCATACCAAAACAAATTCCAAAGAAAGGAATTTTTTTCTCTCTAGCATACTTAATTGCTTCAATTTTTCCCTCTGTTCCTCGTTTACCAAATCCACCTGGTATCAAAATTCCAGAAACACCTTGTAATTTTTTTTTAATTTCGGAAATTTTTAAGTTCTCAGAATCTATTCTCACTAAATTAATTTTTGAATTATTATCAATACCACCGTGTGTTAAAGCCTCGTCTAATGATTTATAAGCATCTTTAAGCTCAACATATTTTCCAATAATTGCAATATTGATTGTTTTTTTTGTATTTAGAATAGTTTTCGTAATTTTTTTCCAAGGATTTAAATTTACTTTTTTTTTAGATTTCATCTTAAAATACTCAAGTACCTGTTTATCTAAATTTTCTCTATTGAAGCTAATCGGCGCTTCATAAATAGTTTTAACATCAACAGTTTGAATTACATTTTCAATTCCAACATTACAGAATAAAGATATTTTTTTTCTATGCTCTAGAGCTGTCTCTTATACACATCTCCGAGCCCACGAGACAAGAGG
>CALCPL010000105.1 GCA_937897125.1 uncultured Candidatus Pelagibacter sp.
CAGCGTCAGATGTGTATAAGAGACAGCATTGATCCTCCTAATATTAGATTTGATTATTATTCGAATTTTGAAGTTAATACTCTTAAAAACCCAAGTTTATTAACATAATTCAACTTATAAGTTTATATTTATACAATATTTAGGGTGCTATCATTGAATCGTGCAAAAATTAAAATGTTTTTTTATAAGTTTATTTTTTATAAGTTTATTTTCTGGTTGCCAAACAATTAAAGACAAAACAGACAAAATTGTTGAAAAAGAAAATACAAAGTTAAGTCAATTTATTGGAAAAAGTTCAAGCAATTTACAAATTGAATTAGGTAAACCTGATGAAGATTTTAAAAATGATAAGGGTAACCTAGAGTTTGTTTATAATTCTAAAAAATATGGAATACTATGCGAGAGAAGATTTGAACTAGATTCTAATTCTATAGTGATTGGTTTTGTTTCAAATGGTTGTTTCTAAAAATTAGAGACTAAATTTTTCCAGCAATTTTTAATGCAAATGCATAATCAAGTGCAATTTCCTCTATAGCTCCATCTCTACCAGATTTACCACCATGACCTGCGTTCATTTCTGTTTTTAAAAGTAATAAATTATTATCAGTTTTATATTCTCTAAGTTTGGCAGTAAATTTTGCTGGCTCATCAAACAATACTCTGTTGTCACTTAAACTTGTTGTGATCAATATATGAGGATAATCCATTTTTTTTATATTGTTATAGGGAGCATAAGAATAAATATAATCAAAGTGATCTTTTTTATCTTTTGCATTTCCAAACTCATCAAATTCCCCAACTGTTAAAGGTAAAGAGTGATCTAAATTAGTTGTCAAAGAGTCCACAAATGGTACTGCCATTATAATTCCTAGAAATAATTCAGGGGCTTGATTAACTACAGCACCCATAAGAAGACCACCCGCAGAGCCACCCATGCCTATTATCTTATTTTTTGAAGTATATTTATTTTCAATTAAGTATTTTGCAGAAGCAATATAATCTTCAAAAGTATTTTTTTTATTAAGCAGTTTTCCTTCTTTCCACCACTTCATACCTCTTTCCATACCCCCTCTAATATGGGCTGTAACCCAGATGATATCTCTATTAATTAAACTTAATCTAGTAGTAGAAAAGCTAGGGTTCATAGAGCTTCCGTATGAACCATAACCATAAAGCAACAATTTAGCACTTCCATCCAGTTTAGTATTTTTATGTCTTGTAATTGTAAGAGGCACCAATCTTCCGTCGTATGATTTGCAATCAACTCTTTCAACAATGTAGTCTTCAGGATTATGACCAGAGGGGATCTCTTGTTCTTTAACTAATTTTTTTTCTTTTGTGCTTAAGTTATAAGAATAAACTCTAGACTGTGTTTTAGGTGAAGAATAACTTATGTATATCTCGTCTGTATCTTTATCTCTTTGCATTAAAGAGGCACCAGGAACATATACAGTTTCATCAGAAAAAATTAGCTCTTCTTCTATTCCAGTTGTGATATTTTTTACAAATAATTTATCTAAAGCATCTGAAGTTTCAGATCTTATGATCCAATTTTTTAAAAATGTTAACCCTCCAATTAGAACTTCATCTTTTGCAGCAATAAAGGTTTTCCAGTCTGGTTTTTCCAAGTTATCACTAATGTCTATTTTAAAATCTTCAGCATTTTCATTAGTATGATTATAAAATTTACCATCCCAAGAATTAACTGAATAAAGAATTCCTCTTTGTCTTTTTTTTATTAATTTAGGTTTAGGATCTTTTTCATTAACATCAAAGTAATATTGTTCAGAGGTATTATGGTCTGAAGAGTTGATAAAGAAGTATTTATCATCTGAGCTTAAACCAATTCCAACCGTAAAAGCTTCACTTTTTTCTTCAAAAATTAATTGATCTTCGTTAACTTTAGTTCCTAATTTGTGTCTATAAATTTTTCTTGGTCTATGATTTTCATCAAGTTTTGAATAAAAAACATACTGGTCATCTAAACTAAAAGTTATGCCACCTGATGTCTCCTCTATCTTCTCAGTAACTAATTTTTTTGTATTAATATCTCTAATATATATTGTGTAATATTCAGAACCTTTTGTATCTAAAGAGTATCCCAAATATTTATCATTAAAACTAACCTCTAAATCGCCAACACCAAAGTATTCAACTTTTAGTTTTTCTTTTTCCTCATCTCCATTCCAAATTTCTTCAATATCATTGGTTCCAATTTTTTTCCTTAATTTTATAGAATAATTTCCTTTAGCAGTTGTTTTTGACCAATACTCATAATCAAAATCTTTAAAGGGTAGAGATTCATCGTCTAATTTTATTCTTCCTTTGATCTCATCAAATAATTTTTTTTGAATGGTCTTGGTGTCTGATAAGTGAAAATCAGTATAAGAGTTTTCTTCTTCAAGATATTTTCTGACTTCGGGGTTTAATTTTTTACTATCCTTTAAAACCTCCAAGATGTCATCTTGATGTATCCAGCTATAATCATCTTCCCAACTAATATTATGACACGTTTTTATTTCTGATTTTTTTTTAAGATGTGGTATTTTCATGGATACAAATTAAATATATGAATATTATCATTTATACACTAGTTTTTTTGGGAATTATTTACTTTTTACTTAAATTAGTAGCCAACACTTCATCAAAAAAAATATCAAAACATTTAAGAAAATTAATTTTTTTAGGTTTAATAATTTTAGCAATATTACTTGTGGTTGCAGGTAAGTTTTTATTAAGCATACCACTTACGTTGTTTAGCTTAGCCTTAGTTAAACTAAAGGGGTTTTCAATATTTCAATTAATTGGGTTATTTAGACTTATACAAACACTTAGAAACTCTGGGAGATTTTCATTTAACCAAAATCAAAATATTAAAAATTCTTCTAAAATATCTATAGAGGAAGCCTACAAAATTTTAAATTTAGATATAAAAAAAAATATTACTAAAAATGATGTTAAAAAT
>CALCPL010000106.1 GCA_937897125.1 uncultured Candidatus Pelagibacter sp.
CCTTGATAAATCTGACATAAAAAAAATTAAAAAAATTAAGATAATTAATCTATGGGTAGTTAGGCAATTAAAAAATGAATATAATCCAATTCATTATCATGAGGGACAATTGTCAGGAGTTGGGTATCTTAAAATCCCAAAAGATATGAATCAAAATAAACTAGTTAAGAATAAAAAGATTAAAACTAATGGAACAATTGATTTTATTAATGGTCAAAAAAACTTTTTAAGTAAAAGTATCTATAATTTAAACCCTAAATTAGGAGATCTATTGATTTTTCCAAATTATTTAATGCATACAGCTTATCCATTTAACGTTGATGGTGAGAGAAGATCCTTCTCATTTAATGCTAAAATATTATTCAAGAAGTGATTTACTAATCAGTCTATTAGATATATAAATAGTTTAACCGATTTGATCCATATTGCAGGTACTAACTGCTAAAAAGGAAATCATTTAATAATTGGTAAAGGTAGTTGGACTATATTGTGCACCTTGCATAAAGCCAAAGCACTAAAAAGGTAAGGAATAAAAATGGATATTAACTTTTTTAAAACAACACGAATTTTAGATGGTGGTATGGGGCAAGAATTATTGGCTCGTGGTATGAAAGCAAATGGAACATTATGGAGTGCTAATGCTGTATTAAAAGAAGAATACCATCAACTTTTATTAGATACTCATTTAGATTTTATTAAAGCAGGTGCTGAAGTTATTGTTACAGCCACTTTTACCACTAGACGAATAAGATTACGTGACAATAAAATTGAAGATAAGTTTGAATACTTAAACAAAAAAGCTGGTGAGATAGCTCAGAAAGCTAAAGAACAATATCCTAATGTTTTAATTGCAGGCGGTCTTCCACCTCAATATTTAACATACGAAGAAGATACAAGACCAGATAATGAAATTAAGCAAAATTTTTATGATCAAGCAAAACTATTAGATCCTTATATTGATTTTTTTTACTTAGATGTTTTGTCTAGTGTAAAAGAGTTTAAATTAGCAATTGAAGCAATTAAAGAATTTAACAAGCCTTACTTAATGGGTGCTCACATTTCTGAAGGAGTAAATCTTCCAAGTGGTGAAAAAATATCGGATATTATTAACAATATTAACCATAAAAATTTACTAGGATTAATTTTATCCTGTGTTTCTCCTGAAAACTTTTCTGAAAATTTAGAAGAAGTAAAAAATTTAGGTGTTCCGTTTGGATTTAAGCTTAATGCTTTTGTTACAACTAAACCTAAAGATGGTTACACTAATAGTTACAATGTCAGTAAAACTGGTAACCCAAATGAATTTTTGGGTCAAAGAAAAGATTTAACACCTGAGTTGATGGCAAATTTTGTTAAAAAATTTAAAGATGCTGGTGCAACTATTTTAGGTGGATGTTGTGAAACGAGACCTTCTCATATTAAAGAAATGGTTCAGTTTAAGTAGTTTTTTTTTGATCTGCTTTTTTAACAAAGTAAATTCCAACAACGACTGCTAATAAAGATAATAAGACTTTAGGTGTTATTATTTCTTTTAGGAAAATATAACTAAGTATAGTTCCAAATATTGGAATTAAGTAAGAGACTTGTGACTGAAATATAAGACCATTGTCTTTTAAAATTTTAAATCTTAACAACCAAGCAACACCTGTTGAAACCATTCCTAAATAAACTACCGATATTGTAGATTCAATACTTGGAACTGTGTTCCATGGTTTTTCAATAAAATAAACAAATGGTATTAGAATTAAGATAGCCCATATTAAAATAGAGCCTGTTACATTTTCATTTTTTTTCTTGCTGATTTTAAGAGTTAAAACTCCTCCAATAACATAGCAAGTTGACCCAAGTAATATTAATAAAGCAGAAATAAAATTACTATCATTTATTAATAAATTATCTGAAAACAAATAAATAATTCCTGAAAAACCGATTAGTATTCCAAAAGTTTTGACTGAATTGAACTTTTCATTTTTTGTGTAAAAGTGACCTAATATTGTTGAGCTTAAAGGTGTTGTTGACATTAAGATTGCAGCCAAATTACTTTGTACAGATTTCACGCCATAAGCTATCAAGAAAAAAGGTAATACCAAATTGACAAATCCTATTATAGCAAACCAATACCAATCTTTAGAAAATGCTTCTATTTTAATTTTTTTGTAAAAACATAATAACAATACTGGAATAGATCCAAAAAAAACTCTCAAGAATGCAATCGTGATAGGTCCAAAAGACTCTGTTGCAATTTTAATATTGAAAAAAGCTGACGCCCATATTAAAGCTAAAACTACTAATAAGGTATAATCGATTAGTTTAGGTTGTCTCATTCAATTATATCTTTGATTTTTCCATTGGTAATTTTTTGAATATTAATAAAGTTTATTTTAAATACACAGTTTGGATGTCCAGCTGCTGCAAAAAGCTGATTAAACCTTTCTAAAGATTTGTCTATTATAATCTCAATCTTGTTTAAATGACCAATGGGTGAAACACCACCAATTGTGTACCCAGTTTGGGTTTTAACTTCTTCTGGTGATGCCATTGAAATATCTTTTTTATCTTTAAATTTTTTAAGTTTATTTAATGAACACCTCTTATCTCCTGCTACTAAACATAAGATAAAATCATCCCCAGCCCTAAAAAGTAAGCTTTTGACAATCGCGCCTACATTACAATCTAAAGCTTTAGCAGCGTCTTGTGCTGTTCTTGCTGAATCTTCTAAAATAATTACCTCTAAAGATTGGTCAAAACTCTTAAGAAATTTTTCTGCTCTTTTAACGGGCTCTTTATCTAATAAGCTCATATTGCAACTATTAATTGATTGATAATTTAACAAATAATGATGTAATTCATATGTAAAAAACGCATAGGTGATATTTATTATTCAAGCAATATTATCAAGAAAATATTTGTTATCTATTGGATACAAAATTTAAAAAAGGGAGAAACTATGACTGCTGCTAACGTATTAAAATTCATGAAAGAAAAAGAAGTTGAGTTTGTTGACTTAAGATTTTCTGACCCAAGAGGTAAGCTTCAACACTTAACAATGGATCACACTATTGTTGATGAAGAAATGTTAAATGAAGGTGTGTTTTTTGATGGTTCATCTATTGCTGGTTGGAAGGCTATTAACGAGTCTGATATGATCTTAAAACCAGATACTTCAAGACTTATTATGGATCCTTTTACTTCACATAACACATTAATTCTTTTTTGTGATATTTTAGATGCTGTTAAAAGATCTCCTTATGAAAGAGACCCTAGAGGAACAGCTAAAAAAGCTGAAGAATACTTAAAGAAATCTGGTATTGGTGATAAAGCTTTTTTTGGTCCTGAGCCAGAATTTTTTGTATTTGATGACGTTAGAATTAATAATGATCCTAACAACACAGGTTTTAAAATAGATAGTAAAGAAGGTCCTTATAACTCAGGTACGGAATATGCTAATGGAAACATGGGTCATAGACCTCCAGTAAAAGGTGGATATTTTCCAGTACCTCCTGTTGATAGTGAGCAAGATATGAGGGGTGAATATTTAAAAAGTTTAAAAGAAGTAGGTATTAAAGTTGAAAAACATCACCATGAAGTAGCACCGAGTCAACATGAGCTAGGTATGTACTTTGGAACACTTGTTGATCAAGCTGATAATGTTCAATTATATAAATATGTAGTTCAAATGGTTACTCACTCTTTTGGAAAAACTGCAACCTTTATGCCTAAACCAATTGCTGGTGACAATGGTTCTGGAATGCATATTCACCAATCAATTTGGAAAAATGATAAGCCAGTTTTTTCTGGTGATAAATATGCAGGGTTATCTGAAACTGCACTTCATTACATTGGTGGTATTTTAAAACATGCAAAAGCGATTAACGCTTTTTCAAATGCTACAACAAATAGTTATAAAAGATTAATTCCTGGCTTTGAAGCACCTGTGTTACTTGCTTACTCTGCAAGAAATAGATCTGCTTCTTGTCGTATACCAATTTCATTAAGTAAAAATGGTGCAAGATGTGAAATAAGATTTCCTGATGCCTCAGGAAACCCTTACTTAACTTTTGCTGCTATGCTTATGGCTGGTTTAGATGGAATTAAAAATAAAATACACCCTGGCGAATCTTTTGATAAAGATCTTTATGATTTACCTCCAGAAGAAGTTAAAAACATTCCAACTGTTTGTGGCTCATTAAGAGAGGCCATGGAAAGTTTAGATAAAGATAGAGAGTTTTTAACTGAAGGTAGTGTATTTACTGACGATCAAATTGATGCTTACATCGCATTAAAATTTGAAGAGATACATAGATTTGAACATGCACCTCATCCTGTAGAATTTGAGATGTATTACAGTAGCTAAGACTAATTACTGTCTAGTTGTTGCGATTGTATCTTTGTTAATTCCTTTTTTAACAACGTAATCCTGTGTGCCGTTTGCACCAGTGTTTACTTCTTTTCGAAGTGTCTTAAAGAAAGTTCTTTCTTTCAATGACTTTTCTAAAGATTTAACAAGATTTTTAAATTCGAATTTGTTCATACCTATTTAATACCCTAGATATGTGATATTTGCAATACTGATATGCGTTAAAGTAATATTAAACTTTAAATGATTCACCACAACCACAACGCTCAGATTCATTGGGGTTATTGAATACAAATGATGATGAAAATTCTTCTTTTTTATAGTCCATTTCAGTGCCTAATAAGTACATAACAGCTGCAGCATCCACAAAAACCTTAACACCTTTGTCCTCAATTATTTCATCTGATGGATTAATTTCTTTTGCATATTCCATTACATAAGACATACCAGCACAACCACCAGACTTGACTGCAACTCTAACACCAATTGAATTTGATTCAACTCCAGACATAATTTCTTTAATACGACTTGCAGCATTGTCACTTAATTTAATTATAGGGTTCATTATAAATTTAACTCCAATTTAGCAGCTTCTGACATCATTGATTTTTCCCAAGGTGGTTCAAAAACTAAATCTAGATCAACTTCTTCAATACCTTCTACTTGCATTGCACTATCTTTAACTTCCTGAGGTAAACTTTCTGCAACAGGACAATTTGGTGTAGTCAAGGTCATTATAATTTTAGCCTTAGACTCGTTTACCTTAACATCATAAATTAAACCTAATTCATAAATATTGACCGGTATCTCTGGGTCATAAATTTTTCTAATTTCAGCTATTACTTGTTCTCTTAAATCCATAATTTAATCTAATTTTTCAGTATTAATTTCTTCTTGAGTATTGTCAATTGCAGAAATTAAAGTATGCCATGATAAAGTCGCACATTTAACTCTCATTGGATATTTTTTTACTCCAGATAAGCACATTAATTTAGTTTTTTCATCCTCTTTTAAATTTTCTGAATTTAATTTAGGGTTTTCTTTTATCATCCCTAAAAAATCTTCTACAATTTCTTTAGCTTCATGTTCATTCTTACCTTTAATTAAGTCTGTCATAATTGAAGCTGACGCCATTGAGATAGCACAACCACTACCTTCAAAAGAAATATCTTCTACTATTTTTTGTCCATTAAGTTTTAAATAAACATGTACATTATCACCACATAAAGGATTATGTCCTTTAGCATCTTTATTAAAATCATCAGTCTTACCAAGGTTTCTTGGATTTTTACCATGCTCTAGTATTATTTCTTGATATAATTCTTTTAAGTTCATTTTTGGTTAAAAATTTTTTTACAATTATTTATTGCATCATTAAGTTTATCTAAATCTTCTCTCGTATTATAAATTCCAACAGATGCTCGTGAGCTTGCAGGTATATTTAATTTATCATGTAGAATTTGACAGCAATGATGACCTGCTCTTATTGCTACTCCATCTTCATCTAAAATAGTTGCTACATCATGTGGGTGAATACCCTCAATAGTAAAAGATAAAACTCCACCTTTATTTTTAGGGTTACCAATTAATTTAACTGAGTTATTTTTTTGTAATAGTTTCTGCCCATATTCAACTAAGTCAGCTTCATGTTTCACCACATTATCTATACCAATTCTTTCTAAAAATTTAATAGACTGATCAAATGCAATCACTTGAGCTGTAGCCATAGTTCCTGCTTCAAATTTATTGGGTAAATCACCATAAGAAATTCTATCTTTTTTAACTTCATTGATCATTCCACCACCACCTTGATACGGTGGCAATTCTTCTAGCCATTTTTTTTTACCATACAAAATACCTAAACCAGTTGGGCCATACATTTTGTGACAAGAAATTGCGTAAAAATCACAATCAAGATCTTGCATATCTAATCTTAAATGAGGAGCGCCCTGACAACCATCAACTACAACAATTATTCCTTTTGAATGAGCAAGTTCTGTTATTTCTTTAATTGGCAAAATAGCACCAGTAACATTTGATAAATGTGTAATTGAAATTACCTTTGTTCTGGAGGTAATTTTTTTTTCGATCTCTTCTAATGTAACTTCACCATCATCATTGATTTCAGCAAAATTAATTTTTATATTTTTTGATTTTCTTAGAAAATGCCAAGGTACATAATTAGAATGGTGCTCCAATTCAGTGATAAGCACTTCATCACCTTCTTGTAAATAATTTTGACCCAATGTATTAGCAACTAGATTAAGTGCTTCTGTTGCACCTTTAGTAAAAACAATTTCATTTTTATCTTTGGCATTAATAAACTTTTGAACTGAAGTTCTTGTGTTCTCGTATAAGTTGGTAGCAGCAACCGCAAGATAATGAACACTTCTCCCTACATTGGAAAATTGTTTAGTATAGAATTCATTAATTCTATCTATTACAACCTTTGGTTTTTGAGAAGAATTTGCACTATCTAGATAGACTAAATCATTATTTTGAATTTTTTCATCAAAAATAGGAAACTCTTTTTTTATCTTGTCTATATTCATTCTTTAAGTCCAATCGTGTTTTTTATTAAATTTTTAATTTCAGAATCTGTTATTTTTTCTATTACATCTAGTAAAAACCCATTAATTAAAAGTTCTCTTGATTGTTGATAATTTAATCCCCTAGACATTAAATAAAATATAGAATCTTCATCTAAACTACCTGATGCAGAACCTGTCTCTTATACACATCTCCGAGCCCACGAGACAAGAGGCAATCTCG
>CALCPL010000107.1 GCA_937897125.1 uncultured Candidatus Pelagibacter sp.
TAAAACATTTATCAAAAATGGATAACACCACTTCAGATGTTGGTCTTTGTTACAAGAATACGATTTTAGAAAGTGGAACTTCAAATATGCTGTTTATAAAAGATGATAAAGTGTACTCTCCAATAAATAATATTTATAAGGGTATTACCTATAAATTCTTTAATAAAAAATTAGGTAAGATTATTAACAAAGATATATTGATTAAAACTTTATCTGATTATAATGAAATTCTTCTCATTGGTTCTGGAAAAGGTGTTGCATCAATAAAAAATATTAATGAAATTAAGTGGAAGAGAAAAAGTTTAAAATTTTATAAAATACTATCTAATTTTTATAAAAATGAAGTTAACAAATGCTCTATCTATAGATAAAATTATGTTTGACCCAAATAATCCTTGTTTATTCTGCAACTCCAAACAAAGTGGTTTAGCTGCTGAAAATGATTTGGCTTATGTTAGTTATGACACATATCCCGTGTCTGAATTCCATTGTTTAATTATTCCAAAACGTCATGTTAGGGATTATTTTGATTTAAATGACGATGAAGTGATTGCTTGCAATAATCTTATCAAGCAAATTAAAGAGGAAGTATTGTTAAAAGATCCAACAGTTAAAGGGTTTAATATTGGAACAAATGCTGGTGCTGTTGCTGGACAATCAATCTTGCATTGTCATATCCATTTGATTCCAAGAAGAGAAGGTGATGTTGATAATCCACAAGGAGGAGTTAGATCAGTTATTCCATTAAAACAACATTATAAACGTAAAGTATAAGTTGTATTTTTAATGATAAATATCGCACCTAATAACGGTTGATCTATCATTTCAACTATACTAAAAACTCAAAATTAAGATTCAAACAAAATAGTTATAAGGGTAATATTCTATATGATGTCAATTAGTCCATTTTCTGCATTAGCAGAATCAATTTCTCCTTCTGTAATTCAAGGCTTTGTTTTAGCAATGTTAGCTCTAATCGTCATTGGAACAGTTGTTCAAATGATACATCATAAAAATGTTACTTACTTTTTCAATAATGCAAAAAAAGCAAAATTAGCTGCCGAAAGAGAACTTGGTGTGGGAGAAAAAACTTCAGTTATTTTAAAAACTGTAGTGCATGATATTGCAACTACTTCAGAATTAGGTGCTGGCAAAAGAAGAGTTGCTCATGTTATGGGGATGTATGGAACTATTTTATTTTGGGTTGCATCAGTCGTATTGGTTTTTGGTTATACAGGAACAGGAACAACTGCACCAACAATTTGGCCTATGATTTGGCATGTTGGAGCAATAATGACTTGTGTGGGTGGATACTGGTTTTGGTTATTTTTAAGAGTGGATGTATTAGCAGAAGCTCATCCTTGGTACAGAATTATTAAAGCAGACTTATTTGTTCTAGCACTTCTAGCATGTGCTACTACTGGACTTGCTTGGTCTTATTTTCAATCTTCAGGATCAACTGGATTAGGATATTTATTTTTAGTTTTATTTATTACCTCAAACATTGTTTTATTTGGGGGAGTTTATTGGTCAAAATTTGCACACATGATTTATAAGCCAGGTGCAGCAATCCAAAAAAACTTAGCAGAAGCAGATGGATCAAGAGACAATCTTCCTCCACTAGCTGATGCACCAAAACAATTTGGACTAGGAATTAAAAGAGAACAACCAAAACACTATTAAAAAGAGAGAGGTAATATAATATGTCAACTTTTGTATACATGACGAGATGTGATGGATGTGGTCACTGTGTGGATATTTGTCCATCAGATATAATGCACATCGATGAAAATATTAGAAGAGCAGTAAATATTGAACCAAACTTTTGTTGGGAATGTTATTCTTGTGTAAAAGCTTGTCCTAATCATGCAATTGATGTTCGTGGTTATGCTGACTTTGCTCCTATGGGTCACAGTGTAAGAGTTAGACGTGAAGAAGAAAAAGGAACTATCTCTTGGAAAATTAAATTTAGAAATGGAACTACAAAAGATTTTGTATCTCCAATTACAACAAAGCCTTGGGGAAAATTTATTCCAAAATTAGCAGAAGGTGAAAAACCTAATCAAGGTGAGATCAATTCTCAAATGCTTTACACTGAGCCTAATGGTTTAAATATTGATGGTAAATTACCATCAGTACCTAAAGATACCTTTAAAAAAGGAGTTTACTACTAATGGCTAAGCATAAAACACATTTTGAGGATTGTGATGTTCTAGTTGTTGGTGGTGGTATGGCTGGAACTGGTGCTACTTTTGAAGCTAGACACTGGGGAAGAGACATGAAAATTATTTGTGTTGAAAAAGCTAATATCGATAGAAGTGGAGCGGTTGCTCAAGGTTTATACGCTATTAACTGTTACATGGGTATGCAGTGGGGTGAAAACCAACCTGAAGATCACGTAAGATATGCTCGAAATGATCTAATGGGAATGGTTAGAGAAGATTTAGGTTATGACATGGCTCGTCACGTTGATTCAACGGTTCATATGTTTGATGAATGGGGCTTACCAATGATGAAAAATGAAAAAACAGGTCGTTACCTTAGAGAAGGTAAATGGCAGATCATGATTCATGGTGAAAGTTACAAACCAATCGTTGCAGAAGCTGCAAAAAAATCAGCTGACAAAATTTATAATAGAATAATGATTACTCATCTTTTAATGGATGAGGCTCAAGAAAATAGAGTAGGTGGAGCTGTTGGTTTTAATATGAGAACTGGTGACTTCCATGTATTTAGATCAAAAACTGTAATTGTTGCAGCAGGTGGAGCATCTCACATTTTCAAACCAAGAGCAGTTGGTGAAGGAATGGGAAGAACTTGGTATGCACCATGGAGTAATGGTTCTGCTTATGCATTACCTATTGCTGTTGGAGCTAAAATGACACAAATGGAAAATAGAATTGTGTTATGTAGATTTAAAGATGGTTATGGTCCAGTTGGAGCATACTTCTTGCACCTTAAAACATATACTCAAAATGCAAATGGAGAGAACTATGAGAAGAAATGGTATGATCAAACTAAAGAATTAGTTGGTGAATACATTGATCACCATCCAACTCCTACATGTTTAAGAAACCACGCATTTATTCAAGAAACTATCGCAGGTGGTGGACCCATTCACATGGTAACTACTGAAGCTTTCCAAGATCCACACTTAGAAACTGTTGGTTGGGAAAATTTCCTTGGTATGACTGTTGGTCAAGCGGTTGTTTGGGCTTCTCAAAATATTGATCCTAAATACACAAATCCTGAACTAACTACATCTGAACCTTATGTTATGGGTTCTCATGCAACTTGTTCTGGAGCTTGGGTTAGTGGACCTGAAGATTTATCTCCACCAGAATATTTCTGGGGTTATAACAGAATGTTAACTATTGATGGTCTTTTTGGTGCAGGTGATACTGTAGGTGGAAGTGCTCATAAATTTTCGTCAGGATCGTTTACTGAAGGTCGTTTAGCTGCAAAAGCTGCTGTAAAATATATTGAGGATAAAAAAGCAGAAGGCATTAAAGTTACAGATAAACAGTGTGAAGACTTTAAAACTGCTATATTTAAACCTTTAGAGACATATCAAGTAGCTCAAAATGAAATTACAGGTGGAACAGTTTCACCTAGTTACATTTCACCTATTCAAGGTCTTCAACGTCTACAAAGAATTATGGACGAATATGTTGGAGGAATTGCAACTAACTACATGACTAATGGTAATATGCTTAAGAGAGGCTTAGAATTACTTGCTTGGTTAGAAGAAGATTTAGAAAAAGTAGGTGCTGAAGATTTACACCAACTTATGAGAGCTTGGGAATTAAAACACAGAGCTTTAACTTCTCAATGTGTAACTGAACACACAATGTTTAGAGAAGAAACACGTTGGCCTGGTTACTATTACAGAGGTGATCATATGAAACTTGATGATGACAATTGGCATTGTTTAACAGTTTCTAGACGTGATCCTAAGACTGGTAAATTTTCACTAGAAAAAGTGCCGGTTTATCACATAGTTGACGAGAACGAGAAGAGAAAAGCTTCTTAAAACAGTTAAACTTAAATTATGAATCTTTTAGAGAAATCTGATGATGAGATTATAGCAATTGCTAATCCTATTTGGGATAATCTCGTTAAGACATCAAATATGAAAGATTATGGTGGATTTACTAAAGATTTTGGAACTCAAATGTTATTTGGAGCAAATGAAGTAGAGCTTGGAAAACAGTGGGCTAACAACAAATTGTTAACTAGTTTATCTGAAGATTATAAAGCTTTTGGATGTTTAAGACGAGGTATGAATATTACTGTTTTGTTCAAGCAAAAAAGTAAAGAGATTGAGGGTGAGTTCCTTGGAAGATTAGTTCTTGGTGTTGAGGGTGACGATGTGAAGGTTTTTGGAGCAACCATCTAC
>CALCPL010000108.1 GCA_937897125.1 uncultured Candidatus Pelagibacter sp.
GAGATTGCCTCTTGTCTCGTGGGCTCGGAGATGTGTATAAGAGACAGGAAATGTCTTTTTCAAAGTTTTCACTTTTTAAGTCTTTTGTAACTTCATGAACTAATTCACCTGATTTTCTATTAATTATACCTGATTCTGAATAATTTTTTCCTTCATCAAAAGCTTTAAACAAAACTATGTCTTTGTTTACAACTTTTACATCAAATTTTGTATTTTTTGAAAGGAACGCTGATAATCCATTAATTAAAAGTTTTTCTGGTTGTTTTGCGTCAATTTCAAATTTATCTAAATTTTTTTCATTTAAATCTTTGGCTAGAAAAGTTTGATAATTATATTCTGAATTCTTAAGTATTTTTTTTTCTAACTCACATACAAAACTAATTTTAATATCTTCTTGTATATCTGTATTTTGTGCAAAAGATAAATTGAATATTAATAAGCTAAAAGAGATATATAGAAAACACTTAATCATTTAAATAATAAATCCTAGTTTGATTATTTGATTGGGTAGTATGCTTAAAAAAATCCCCCCCAACTTTGTTGGGAGAGATCTTAATTTATTTATTTTACCCTTACTTGGTAAAAGGTTGCCAAACACTCTTGTTATCAGCTAACCACTTCTTAGCAGCGTCTTCATGAGTCATCTTATCTTCGTCTACTAAAGCAGCCATTGCTCCAATGTGACTTGTTGAGAATGACATCTTTTTGAAGACTGCAGCTGCAGCTGGGTGAGTTGTTGGAAAGTCTGCATTAACAGCTTTTTTCAAATAACCATCTGGAGATCCACATTTTCCATCACCACCATCTTCTGGTCTACAACCAGCAGAGTATGGAGGGAAGTCTATAAATGTGAAACCTTTTCCATCCGTAAAGTTTGGAGTCCAGTTGAATATTATAGTTCCTCTTCCTTCTTTCTCAGCAGCTTTAAGTTCTGCCCAAAGTGCGTCTGCACTTCCAGCAAATTTAACTGTCCAAAGATCTCCTAACCCAAGAGCATCAATTCTCTGAGGTATTAAATCTCCGTGCCAACTTTGTGGACCTTCTAACATTCTTCCTTTTCCATCTGAATCAGGTGTTGCAAAGTTTGCAGCACATTCAGGATTTTTTAGTGCAGTCCAATCTGGAAGACCTGGACATAACCCTTTATCAGCAACCCAGTTTGGATATCCCATATCCTCAAGAGTTCTTGCTTCGTGATCACCCCAATCAGTTATGCCACCTTTTTCAAGCGCTGTAGTGAATGATTTACCAAAAGCAGATTCCCAAACTTCGTGTGCTAAAGATACATCACCTATACGAATAGATTCATATACAGCTTGTGAGTCAGTGTTTACATAGCTTACATTGTTTCCCATACTTTCAAAAATTCCACCAATAACGTGAGCCATTACAATTTGGCTTGACCAGTTATGAGTAGCAATAGTTATAGGCTGAGCGCTATCACCACCTTTTTTGGCAGTTTTATCTCCTCCTTGCATGAAGAACATTGCGACAGCAATAACTACCACCGCACCGATAATTAACGGTAATTTATTTTTCATATTTCTCTCTCCCTTAATATTAAGTTAAGTGAGTATGTTCTCATTAATTAAATTTATAGTCAATGCTCTTTGATTATATTAAGCTAATCTTAAATTATTAAAATTTATACTGGAAATGCTACATACTAGTAATGATATACGAAATCCGGGCTTAAGAACTTTACCATCTGGAGTTGAAAGATATTTTGTAAAGGGTGGCGGTCTCTCAATAATAGAAGTTTTACCAGAAGATAAAATTGAAATCATTAATGATGAAGGAAGACAAGTTAGTGAAATAATTGTTTTTAATTCAAAAGGTAAATCTGATTTATCTATTTTAAATTTAAAAGAAAATTCTAATGCAGATTTTTCAAAAAGAGCTATCTCAAATGATGAAAAAATTTCAAAACTTTTAAAGAAAAAAAACCTTGATTTAGATAATGCTAAATCATCCATTATTTTTAGTGAAGATTGTTTTATGGGTGAAAAAATAACATTAACCTCAAAAGATACGTGTATGGTTATGATTGCTGCACCTGGTGATGCAATGAATGTTCATGAACAAAATCCACCAACAGATTTAACTATTTTTTTAAATAAAGCTAAATTTATTGAAACTGATGAACAATTTATTTTACCAGATCCACTTAGTGATCCAATTATAGAACAGCTTGTAAAAAGAAGAACTGCCGAAACTTATGAAGTTAAAGCTGGTGAATATATTCAAATAATTGATCCAGGTGGAAGACAATGTTCTGATTTTCTAGCTTTTGATACACAAAAGTTAAACGATGGCATTGAAAGTATTATAGATGATAAAGCAACAAGAACCTTTATGGGTGGTGCATATCCTGGACCTGGTTTGTTTTCAAAGTTTTATGATGGTGATCATGAAGCAATGATTGAAGTTGTAAGAGATACGGTTGGACGTCATGATACTTTTAATCTTGCTTGCACATCAAAATATTATGAGGATATGGGTTATATGGGTCATATTAATTGTACTGACAATTTTAATAATAGATTAGATAAATATGACATCAATTCTAGGAAAAGTTGGTCTGCAATAAATCTTTTTTTTAATACAGCAATAGATGCTAATAATGTTGCATCTTTTGATGAACCTTGGTCAAGACCTGGAGATTATGTTTTGTTTAGAGCTTTAAAGGATTTAACCTGTATATCATCTGCTTGTCCTTGTGATGTTGATGGTGCAAATGGCTGGAATCCAACTGATATTTTTGTTAGGACTTATTCAAAGGAAAAAAAGTATTCAAAAGCAATAGCATTTAGAATGAAAACAGACTCAGAGCCCAAACTAACTCAAGAAACAGGTTTCCATAAAAAAACTTCAGAACTGACAAGAAATTTTGTTGAGTATAAAGGTTTTTGGCTTGCTAATAATTTTACAAATTCAGGAACTATAAAAGAATATACGGCTTGTAGAGAAAGTGCGATTGCAACAGACTTATCACCTCTTAGAAAGTTTGAAATTCTTGGACCTGATGCAGAAAATTTAATGCAATACACACTTACTAGAAATGTAAAAAAATTATCAGTAGGGCAAGTTGTTTATACAGCTATGTGTTATGAAAATGGCTGTATGCTAGATGATGGTACTTTATTTAAATTAGGACAAGATAATTTTAGATGGATTGGTGGAGATGAATACAGCGGTGAATGGTTAAAAGAACAAGCTAAAAAGAAAAATTATAAAGTTTGGATTAAATCTGCAACAGATCATATTCATAACATTGCAGTTCAAGGACCAAATAGTAGAAAAATTTTAGAAAAATTTGTATGGACACCTCCTATACAACCATCAATCACTGAGCTTGAATGGTTCAGATTTAATATTGCAAGAATAGATCATGAAACAGGAACGCCAATTGTTATTTCAAGAACAGGTTACACGGGTGAACTTGGTTATGAGATATGGTGTCATCCAAAAGATGCTGCAGAAGTTTGGGATAAAGTTTGGGAAGCTGGTAAAGAGTTTGATATTACTCCATTAGGCTTAGAAGCTTTAGACATGGTTCGTATTGAAGCTGGACTAATTTTTTATGGCTATGAGTTTGATGATCAAACAGATCCCTTTGAAGCAGGGATTGGTTTTACAGTTCCACTTAAAACTAAAGAAGATGATTTTATTGGTAAAGAAGAGTTAATTAAAAGAAAAGCAAACCCTCAAAAAAAATTAGTTGGTTTAGAATTGGTTGGTCATGAACCAGCAGTAAATGGAGACTGCGTTCATATAGGTCGTGGTCAAGTGGGTGTAATAACAAGTGGGATGCTATCACCTAAACTTGGAAAAAATATTGCACTTTGTAAAATAGATATAAAATATTCTGAAATAGGAACTGAAGTTGAGGTTGGTAAGCTTGATGGTCATCAAAAAAGAATTGGTGCAAAAGTTGTACCCTTTCCATTCTACGATCCAACAAAATCAAGAGTTAAGGCTTAATAAAATGCCAGATAGCAGTAAAGATCTTTTAAACTTTTGGGAAGACCAGATGAAGCAATCACATACATCAAGTAATTATTTTTTTAGAAAGTCTCCTTCACATTATCATATGATGTTACTTGTAATGTCAGCGCATAAACTTAATGAAAAACTTTCTGTTGAAGGACTAAAAACAAAATTATTTAAAACCTCTAGACCAAAGTCGGCTTTGATTATTAATGAAGCTTGTGAAAAAGGATTCTTTCGTCTTGAAAAGACTTCAACTGACCAGCGAATAAAAAATATAATGCCTAGTGAATCTTTTATTAACGAGTTTAAAGAATATTTAAATACACTTAAAAAGATAAGCTATTAGTCACTTATTAAAAAAGATCTAAAATATATAATTTATATATATAATTTATAGTTCTATAAAAAATTGTATTTTTTTTTATCCAAAAAAATAATGTTTAGTTATGTCAATACTACCAAAAAAAGCAAAAGTTGTAATTATAGGTGGTGGGATTCATGGCTTGAGCACAGCATGGAAACTTTCTGAAACTTATAAAAATGAAAATGACATAGTTGTTTTAGAAAAAAAAGACATTGCAGCAGGTGCAAGTGGGATTGCTTGTGGTGTTGTTAGAAATAACTATTTTCAACCTGCCATGAGAGAATTAATGGCTCACTCAGTATCTGTTTGGGAAAGTGATCCTAAAGCATTTAAATATAACTCTGTTGGTTATTTGCAGATTTCACCAGAAGTAATGCACGAAGATGTTGCTTCAATAGCTGAACAGCAAAAAGCAATAGGATACGATTCAGAATTTATAGAAGGTGAAGCAGACTGCATGAAATATATGAAAAATATGTTTAGTGATTGGCAAGCTCAAGGAATAACTTCTGTTCTTCATGAAAAAAAAGGTGGTTACGCATTTAATAAAGACTCTATTAAAGCGCTTGAAGAAAAATCAACTTCAAATGGTGTTAAAGTTATTAAAGGTGTAACTGTGACTGGTTTTAAAAAAGGTAGCAGCAGTAAATCTGTTACAGGCGTTGAAACTGATAAAGGTATTATTGAGTGTGATCAAGTTGTTGTCGGTGCTGGCCCCTGGGTGAGAGATTTTTGGAATATGTTAGAGCTTCCAAAAACTGCAAAGATTAAAGATAAAGATGGTAAATTTCATGAAACTGAAATGTGGAAATACTGGATGTTACAAGAAGGTGTAATTGGTGTTGATGAGAATTTTTTAAAAATGGATAATGGTGGTCAACCACCTGTAATTCATGTCGACTCCACTGCTCCCTTATATTCAGATAAAACAAAAAAATTAATTACCGATAAAATTTGGGGAATTTATTACAAACCAGATATTGAAGGTTTGGGTGTACAAGGTGGAACTTCACCCTACATAGTTGATAAACATTTTGATAAAGTTAATGTTGACCCGTATGGAGTTGAGTCTCCAGAGTTTCAAACTACTGAAGCTTTTAATGATATGTGGTGTTCTGCTTTAGCACATTGTCAAAAAAGATTTGAAGGAAAATCTGACTTATATAGAAAGGGTCCTTCGGGTGGACTTGGCTGCATGACACCAGACTCGTTTCCAATTTTTGATAAATTTTTAGAGAATGTTTACATGATTGCTGATGCTAACCATGGTTACAAAATGATTGGTGTTGGTGAACTTGTTGCAAAAGAAATTCTTGGAACTGAAAGTGATTTATTAAAACCGTTTAGATTCAACCGTTACGAGAAAGGTGAACTTCACCCTACTTCTAACAGTCCATTCCCTTGGAGTTAAACTTCAAGTCTAGACACTAATAAATTTTTCAGTTACGGTTTGATATATTAAAAATTCATTAGAGGGAGAGATAATGACAGATTTAGACAAGCACGTCGCACAACCTGGTAGAGACAAGTTAGTTAAACAAGTTAGAGCTAAAATTGACGAACTAGGTGTTGAGTATATTTATTTTCAATTTATTTCTGTAACTGGAAGAGTTGTTGGAAAGGGTATTCCTACTGATCATTGGGAAAGAACTTGTGAAAAAGGTTTTCAATTAGTTTACGGTGCTACAGCTAACTTATTTGTTGATCGTCATGGAGATTATATTGGTTATGGACCAGAGGCTAAAGAGCTAGTCGGTATTCCTGACCCTGAAACTTTCTGCCAACTTCCTTGGGATAAAAAAGTTGCAAGAGTATTTGTTACTTGCTTTAGAAATAGAGAAGAAA
>CALCPL010000109.1 GCA_937897125.1 uncultured Candidatus Pelagibacter sp.
GTGTATAAGAGACAGATACTTCATAGGTTCCGCTTCAACTGGTGAAGTAGCAGTTTTTCCATACCCAATAATATCAAACACTTTAAGAGGAGCATAATGAGGATCATTTTTAGCCTCATCTGTATCAAGCCATCTTGCTAACATTTCCTTGCATCCCCCACCAGCTGGTATTAATCCAACTATTGTTTCTACTAATCCAACTACAATATTTGTATGTGAAGCTACAAAATTACTTTGAACCATAACTTCAAATCCTCCACCAAGTGTTAATCCTGATGGTGCAGAAACAACCGGATGATTTGAATATTTAAGGTGTTTACAGGTTTCTTGAAAATATCTAATAAATTTTTCTATAGATTTAAAATCATTCTTATTTGCAAAATCCATCGTATAACTCAAGTTTACTCCAGCAGAAAATTGCATACTTTCATTTATTATAATCAACGGTTTATCTGTAGCTTTTTTTAAAGCATCCATTGAGTCATAATCTAGAGCATTTGCTTTAGTGGTAAACTCGACAATATTATAATCATTAAATCTATATATCTGAGCTGAGCTATTTCCATCCACACTTAATGCTTTCTTTTTAGCTTTTCCAAATGTTTCAATGTCAGTATATTTTTGTCTAGATCCATAAAAATCTTGATTTCTACTTTGAAATAGATTTTCTAAAAAAGCATTTCCTTTAAAGTCATCAATCTTATCAAAAAAAGTATCAACTCCAATCTCTTCTAACATTTCAAATGGACCTTTAGTCCAATTAAAACCTAACCTCATTGCTTCATCAATATCATTAAAATCTTTTGTAATTGATGGAACTAAAGAAGAAGCATATTTAATAATCTTAGAAATAACAGACCAAGCATACTCACCATACTTATCGTCTCTTGAGATTAATTTTTTAAGATCTACATTATCTGATTTAATATTAATCTTTTTACTTGCTGAATATTCTCCAGTTTCAAGATTAATAGCTTCCATGACTTTAACTTCACCCGTTTTATTAACCTTGTAAAAACCTCCCTTACCTTTTCTACCTGTATACCCAGTTTCAATTAACGTTTTTACTAAAGGAATTTCTTTTGCAACTATTTGAAAAGGATCATTTTCTGATAATTCTTTAATAAAACTTTTTAAAACATCCGCCATTAAATCAATACCAATTAAATCATAAAGACCAAACACACCTGTTTTTGGTATACCCATTGGTCTTCCAAAAATTGCATCAGCTTCTTCTATGCTAAGTTTCATTTTAAAAGCCTCAGTCATTGCAACTTGCATTGCAAAAACACCTATTCTATTTCCTAAAAAACCTGGAGTGTCATTACAAATAATTGCACCTTTTCCAAGTTCTGTTTCACAAAAATTTTTTAGAGAGTTTATTTTATCTAGATCATTATTTTCATTTTTAACTATCTCTAATAACCCCATGTATCTAACTGGATTAAAAAAGTGAGTAATGCAAAAATCTTTTTTTTCTTCTTCTGATAAATGTTCAGATAAGACTTTAATGGGGATAGAGGATGTGTTTGAAGAAACTATTGCACCCTTTTTTCTTTCTCTAAATATTTTTTTATAGATATCATGTTTGATATCTATTCTTTCAACGACAGCTTCTACTACCCAATCTGCCTCCTTAACTTCATCAAAATTATCTAAAATATTTCCTACTTTAATGTTGTTTATTTTTGACTTATCTAACAAAAGTGGAGGTCTTGATTTGTGAATTTTATCTCGCGCTTGCTCACTTATTTCAGTTTTTAAATCTAGTAAAGTTACTGGAATGTTTGCATTACACAAATGTGCTGCAATACCACTACCCATAGTTCCTGAGCCAATAACTACAACTTTTTTAATTTCCATAAGATTTAAAAATTGAAGAACTATTTATAATAAAAAAAATGAACTTAGTAAATGAATTACCTATTAATTCCTCTTAGTCTTTCAGACCTTCTTCTTAAAAGTTCTGCACTAACTAGAATTAATGTAGACATTATAATCAAACAAGTTGCCACAGCCATTATTGTTGGACTTAACTGCTCTCTTAAACCAACCCACATTTGAATTGGAATAGTAGTGTTTTCTAGTCCTGCTAAGAATAATACAACTACAACTTCATCAAATGAAGTTACAAATGCAAATAGTGCACCAGAAATAACACCTGGTAAAATTAATGGTAATGTTATTTTCATAAAAGTATTTACTGGATTACTTCCCAAACTTGCAGCAGCTCTTGTAACACTATGATCAAAACCTGTTAATGTTGCTGTTACTGTAATAACTACAAATGGTGTTCCTAAAATAATGTGTGCTAAAATTATTCCTGTATGTGTTGCAGCTAAACCTACTTTTGCCATAAAGAAAAATATTGCTGTTCCTGAAATAATTAAAGGAACAATCATTGGTGATATCAATAAAGCCATGAATGCTGCTTTATAAGGCATATGTCTACTACTTAGACCTAATGCTGCAACTGTTCCAAGAATTGTTGAGCCAATGGTTGCAAAGAAAGCAATGATGATACTATTTTTTGCAGCAAGTCCCCATGGATTTTTAGTTCCATAAATCATATCCTCATACCATCTCAATGAAAATGCATCTGGGTCAAGTGCTAACATTCCTGCAGAAAAATGAATGTATTGTTCAGCATTAAATGAAAGTGGTAAAATTATAAATAATGGTGCAATTAAAAAGAAAAATACTAGTCCACAAATAGTTAGATATGTGTAGTGCCAAATTCTATAATTCCATGCTGTATAAGTTGGTAATGACATAATTTATCCTAGTTTAATATTATCTATTCCTACTAATTTATTATAAATCCAATAGATTGTTAAAACACCAACCAACAACATTGTACCTAGTGCAGCTGCAAATGACCAATCTAATGAACTTTTCATATGATATGCAATCGTATTACTAATTAAAGATCCACTTGCTCCTCCAACTAATGCAGGAGTTATATAATAACCTATTGCTAAAATAAAAACTAACAAGGATCCAGCACCAATTCCTGGAACTGTTAATGGAAAGTATATTTGCCTAAATGCTACAAATGGTGTTCCACCTAAAGATTTTCCAGCTCTCATTAAGCTTGGAGATATTGTTTTCATTACACTGTAAAGAGGTAAAACCATAAATGGTAATAAGATTTGAGTCATTGCAACAAAAGTTCCAATTACATTGTACATTAATTCTGGCCTATTATCATTCTGTCTC
>CALCPL010000110.1 GCA_937897125.1 uncultured Candidatus Pelagibacter sp.
AGATGTGTATAAGAGACAGTAATTATTCTATAACTTCAATTTCATTAATGATGCTAACAATTTTTCTACCCTTAAGGACGGCATTCACTCTTGCACATTCATAGTATGCAGAGGAGCTCTCTTCAGCTGTTTGTTTCATTTCCAAACACCTAGATTTATTCTTAGTTAATAAATGCTCTGTTAATTTTAGTGGTCTACCCATATACATCATGAGACCAATTACTTCACCTTCTTTTTCAAAATCTGCTTTTTCTTCTATATCTGCTATTCTGTCATCAACACCAATTTCAAAATTTTGAAATGCAACAAAGCCTTTATAAAAAATAAAAGCTAAAGCTAAATAGAAAATTATTTTTATTTTACTCACTAAAATTTTTTTCTATAATATCTCTAATATCTTTTTGTTGAATTTCTTTATAAATGCCCTGTCTGATAATCATTAAATTAAAAGTCAATTTCTCTAATTAGCAAAGCTAATAAGTTTTTAATAAATTGTAAAAATGGACTATAGCGATAGCCATCAATGTGAACATATCCAGGAATTTCCCATTTGATTAAATTTTCTTTATTTAAAGGTTTAAAATTTGCACGATAAAAGGCTTCCTCAGGTCTATTTTTAAAATTACCACTCACATACGATCTAACTGCAATTGGCCCACCATAATTTGAAGACAATGTTAAGTATGATAAATTTTGTGTTGCAGATTTATCAATTGATATTGAGGTTAGTTGTACGATATCATGCAGACCATCAAAAGGTATGAAGGTTGCATCTTTATTTAATTTAAATCTATCAATGCTATTTTCTGATATAAAGCCAACTACGTGACCGGAACCGTAATTTACTATCCCCATTAATTCGTCTGTACTGCTAATCCAATGCCCAATAGATAGGTCGTAAAAATTTTTGATCCTTCCTTTGATAGGTGCTTTGATAGTAAGACTTGTCTTAATTTTATTTAATCCTTTTAACTCACTAAGTAAGGCAATTAAGGTTTGTTGGAAGACCATATACTGATCCAAATTACCAGCTTTCTTACTAAGTCTATTAATTTGAGTTTTCGCTAAGGAAATTTTTATTCTAGTAGATTGTATTTCTTCACTTAATTGAGGAATCTCAAGATTAATAAGCACATCTCCCTTTTCAACAACTTGGTCTTTAATGACATTTATCTCTTTAATGATAGCAGGATAACTTGAGTAAATTTTTACATATTCTTCTGAGGTGAATACTGCTGGAATTTTTAAAGATGATTTCCATGGGAAAAAAACTAAAAATAAAATCAAAAAACTAAACAATAGCGTTCTTTTTGTTTGATAATTAATTTTCATCTCTGTTCTCATTTTCCACCATTTAGAGACTTCATTAATTATAGGTTTTGCAATAAACCAATAAATTTCAATTATAAATAAAATTATTCCGAGAACTTTAAAAGCAAAGTAATAAACCAAAAATGCAATTCCAAGAAATAAGAAGAATCTATAAATCCATGTAAACCAAGCATAACTAATAAAGATCCATTTACGATTTTTTGATAATTCCTCTGGTGGTTCTTTATAGAAGCCAAATAACAATTCTCTAATTTTCCATCTAGCTAAAGCAAAAGCCCTGGGTTGTAAATTTTCTGCTTTCAACCAGTCTGAAAAAATATAATAGCCATCAAATCTCATAAATGGACTTACATTTATTGTTAAAGATGAGATCCAACTTGTTGTTGCAACAAAAAAAGCAATACTTTTAATTGCTCCATCTGGAACAATTGCCCATACAAAGGTTGCTATTAAAGCTAAATGAAGTTCGGTTAAAATTCCGGCAAAATTAATTAATAATCTTTCATTATGATTTCTTAATCTCCATGCATTAGTCGTATCAGTATATAAAAATGGAAAAAAAACTAAGAAGGCAATTCCTATTGATGAAACTTGGCAACCATAATACTTGGCGACATAAGCATGTCCTAGTTCGTGGAGAATTTTTACAGCAATTAAGGTAATTGCATAAAATAACAATCCTTTAATTGAAAAAAAATACATAAAGGTTGTTAAGAAATCTTCGAATTGCTGAACAACCAGGCATATTCCAATAAACCCTATTAAATAAATGATATATCGGTACTGTTTTGAAGCATAGGGTATTGTGTATTTTAAAGTTTTTCCTAACCATTCATCAGGTTTAAAAAGAGGCACTTTAAAGAATAAATAACTATGTATTAAATACATTAGCCAATTTTTTTTTTGACTATTTTTTTGAAAAAGAAGATTTGTAATGTTTTGACCCTTAGGCTGAATGATTAGATTGTTGTTAGCTAAAAATGAGATAAAGCTTTTTATTTCTTCAAGATTTATTTTTAGACCTTTTTTATTTATCCATTCATTAAATTTTGATATATCTTCACCAGGTTTCCAGTTACTAATTAAACGAAAAGCAGCTATACCAATTGTAAAATATTTATTTCGTAAAGCATCATATAAAAGCCAACCAGGCGAACCATCCTCTCTACTATTGCCTTTAATGAGTTCTAAGTCTTCTCTTAAATATGGGGTTATCATATTCCAATAAATTGCCTCATATAAGTTATTGGCTTTCTAAACAGGTAATAGAATAAAGTTACTCTAGAACCATATATTTTTGCCGTACCTCTCAAACCTAACCTTGGAATCTCTTGATTTTCATTTAAACTTGAAACTAATTTATAAGATAAAACCTCAGAAGGTGATAAATAAGGCTTATAACTTGCTCTTAAAACCTTTCCCTTAAGAGAGTTTATTGGGTTTATATCTAAAAAAATTTTAACTTTTGCCTTATTGTTAATAATTATTGAGTCTTTAACGGGTAACCAAATTAAGAACTCAACTAAATTTGGGTCTGCTATTGTCATAATTTTTTCACCTACGTTAACTGGTTTTCCCTGCCAATCTAATGTGTTCTCAACAATTGCAACACCATTAATTGAAGATAAAATTTTTGTCATTTCTAATTTTTCATTAGCATAATTCATTTCTGCTTTTTTTAACAAAACCTGTGACTGTAACTCTGCTAATTTTGATTTTTCAGTATTGTCTGAAAAGGAAGACTGTCGTGTTCTTAAAAGTTCTTTTTCAGCTACTTGTAAAGTTTGCTTTGCTAAATTATATTGATTAATCAAATCATTGTCTTCAAGTACAGCTAACAGATCACCACTTTCTACAGTATCATTATTATTAACTATTATTTTTTTAATAACTCCATCAAATGGTGCTGTTATTAAAGATGGATTTTTCGCAACTACCTCAACTGGTGCAGTAGTTGTCATTGAAACTGGAAAAAAAATAATTAACAATATAATTACAATGGTTTTCCATTTATTTTTTCCAGAAAAATATTTCTTTATAGATTCTTTGATTGGAAAAGTTGAAATAAAAGAATTAAAAGCATGACCAAAAGTTCCTGATAAATGCTTTAATAGTTCTATCTCACTATCATTAATTTCACTTTCTTTATTAATTGCAACAAAACCCTGGTGACCTTTTTGAGGTGAGTGAATGGGGATTAATATTAATATATTTGGTAAATTTTTATTCTTTGTTAATTTATTTTTTTTAGCAAAATCTTGAATATCAATATTAATAATGTCTTTAGGTTGATTATGATCTTTATGATTAACTATTTTTTCAATAAAAGTCACTAAAGGTGCTGTTCTATCAACTATTGCTAAATCAGAGATTGCCTCAACATTAAAAGTTCCAATCGGTGTTTGTTTTAATAAAAATGCATTAGTAAAATCAATGATTTCTCTTATTTCGTTAACAAGTATAAAGTTTAATTCATCTTTAGATAATGCTTCTCTAACCTTTTTTTCAAGTCCTATTAATCTTGCAATCTTAATATTTTTATCTTCGTTCAAACCTTACAACCCCGCTCATTCCTGGTATTAAAGTTTCATATTTTTCTTTAAACTGTAATTTAAGTTCTATAGTTTGGCTGGCAGCATCGACTGTTGCTCCTAAATTTATAATTTTTGCCTCAAGCTCATCTCCAGTTTCATCTATTAAAATTTTAACATCCACACCACTTTTTAACCAACTTAACCAATTACTAGGCACGACCGTTATTGCTTCTAATAAACCATCACCAACAATTTCCATTAAGGGCTGTCTTTGCTCAATACTTGCATATTCATTGGTGAAAACATCCATAACTTTGCCATTATAAGGGGCGATAATTTTACATCGCTTGACATTTAAGTTGGCAATTAACAGTTCTGCTTTTGCTTTTTTTAAACCATTTATACTAAGCTCGTATTGTAATTCACCGATAGAACGCATGTTAAATAACTCTTTATCATTTTTTAATTGTACATCAGCACTATCTAAATTTGCTTGAATAACCTCTCTTTGAGCCTCAAAAAGTTCACAGTCAAATGCAATTAATATATCTCCTTTAAGAAAAGGTTCCCCATTAGTAAATCCAATATTATTTATCTTGGCTGCTATTTCACTGGTAATTAAAACCTGCTCTGTGGCACCAACTAATGCTCTAGCATTATAATCTATCTCTTCTGCACTAACCATTATGGTGGAATTAACTGTTAAGTATAAAAATATAAAGATTTTTTTTAACATATTATTTTAAAAAACTAGAGATTATTAATTAGTTTTTCACCGTAATTATCTAAATTATCAGACTCTATTATTAACTGTTGATTGAACGATACAAAATTTTTTTCGGTCTCCTCAATATCTGTCTCTTATACACATCTCCGAGCCCACGAGACAAGAGGCAATCT
>CALCPL010000111.1 GCA_937897125.1 uncultured Candidatus Pelagibacter sp.
TCAGATGTGTATAAGAGACAGATTATTGATAAAATCTTTTTCTGCTAATCTATGTTGAATTATTCTATTTACTGAAGGCTTTGGTAAAACAGGTTTTATCTTATTAATTTCATTTAATGTTTCATAGGGAATATTTTCAAATTCATAAGTGACAACATCAACTTTACTCAAAAACTCATTAATCTTATCTTTATCATTATATTCACCGTGTACAAAATCATTAGAAAAATTTTGTGCAGGGGCATCAATATCGTCACAAAAAATAACTGTTTTAATTTCAAGTTTATTTGCAGCAATAGCAAGCATACTACCTAACTGACCTCCACCTATAATTCCAAGAATTGGTTTAGACATATTTTAAAACTATTTTGGTTTTTTTTTAACAGATTTGCTTTGACTTAAACGAAACTGATTTAGTTTTTTCTTAACAGTTAAATCACTAAGACCAATAATAGATGCAGCTAATAAGGCAGCATTAATTGCACCATCTTCTCCAATTGCTAATGTTCCAACAGGTATTCCTTTTGGCATTTGTGCAATGGATAAAAGACTATCAAGACCTTTTAGCTTTTTACTTTCAATTGGAACACCTAATACCGGTAGAGAGGTAAGGGCTGAAATCATTCCTGGTAAATGTGCAGATCCACCAGCTCCAGCAATAATTACTGCAATACCATTTTTTTCAGCATTAATAGCAAATTCATACATTCTTTTAGGAGTTCTATGAGCTGATATTATTTTTGTTTCAAATTTTATATTTAATTTTTTAAGAATATTTTGGCAAAATATCATGGTTTTGTAGTCAGATTGACTACCCATAACAATTGATACTTTGTTTAATTTATTTTTAGCCATTTGTTGTAATTTTATTCTAACGTAAATTGTTATTTCAAATTAAGCCTAAAATTTCAATAAAATTAATAGAATTTATCTATCTTATTGATATTCTTTAAAACAAATAAGATCACAATGAATTTTAAAATTGATAATTTACAATATTGTAACTGGTCTAGAGAAATTTTTCAGATCAATAAACAAGCAGGACTGGATGCAATCCACGTAACTATTGTTTACCACGAAGATTTTGATGAGCTAAAAACGGTATTAAAAAAATGGGAAAATCACTTTTCAGAAAATTCTGACTTAATTTTTCATGGCAAAAGTTTTAAGGATATTGAGAAAGCTAAATCTGAAAATAAAACTGCAGTTTTTTTTGGTTTTCAAAATTGCTCACCTATAGAAGACGATATTGGATTAGTTGAAAAAGTTTACGATTTAGGATGCAGGTTTATGCAGCTTACCTATAACAATCAGTCCTTACTAGCGACAGGATGTTATGAAGCAATTGATAGTGGAGTTACTAATTTTGGTAGAGAGGTGATTAAAGAAATGAATAGACTAGGTCTTGTAATAGACATGTCTCATTCAGCAGAAAAAAGTACAATTGATGCAATTGAGATAAGTGAAAAACCAATTGCAATAACTCATGCAAACCCATCATTTTGGCATCCAGCTAAGAGAAACAAATCAAACGAACTACTAAAAATTTTATCCAAACACAAAGGAATGCTGGGTCTCTCTTTATATCCCCATCACTTAAAAGATGGAACAGATTGTTCTTTAGAAAGTTTTTGTGAAATGACAGCTAAGACTGCTGAGATTATGGGGGTTGAAAAAATAGGAATTGGTTCAGATCTTTGTCTAAACCAACCAGATACTATTGTTGAGTGGATGAGAAATGGTACTTGGACTAAAAGTAAAAATTATGGAGAAGGATCAAAAAACAAACCTGGCTTTCCAAAACAACCAGATTGGTTTTTAGATGCAAGAGGCTTTGAAAACTTAGAGTCAGGACTTAAAAAAGTTGGTTTTTCAGAAAGTGAAGTTAATGGAATTCTTGGAAACAACTGGTACAATTTTTACAAAGAAATGAACCAATGAATATCTCATTAAGAGACCCCAATGTAGTAATGAAATTATCAAGACTAGGGTCTTTTCATCAATCTAAACTTTCATTTTTAAGAAGTTTTTTAAAAGAGTTTAAAGATTGGGATTATAAAAGAGATTTATTTGAATTAAACGAACATGGTTATGGCACTGCAGTTTATTCATTTAAGAAAAAAAATAGAGTGTATTCATTAATTTGTTTTGCAAATGAATTGGATGAAAATGAAAGATCAGACAGGGTTATAGCTACTAAATGGGATGCAGCCTTTACGCTTTTTGATGGTGTTCCAAAAAAACAAGATATTGAAAGATTAAAAAACGAAGTACCAAAACAAGAATTTGGCAGACTTTCTTATAAAGAGTTAACCCTTTCAAGAGCTAATAAATCAGTTAGAGTTTTCAATCATGTGGTTGAATGTTTAAGCGAAGGTAAGCAGCCTGATAATGATTTATTATCTAGCGTTGGTTATTTATATAGAACCACAGCAGTTTATGGGTCAGGTAAATTTGGCTTAGCTGATAGGTTTAGAATTAAAGACCGAGAAGAAATATATGGTCCTTTTAGATTGGAAATGATGTTGGTTTATTTAGTTAGGCAATTTACTTTTGATCAGGTTAATCACGTTGCAAAAAACAAGAACCCAAAAAAAGCTGTAAGTCTTGATATAAATATTTGTAAAAGCTTAGGAATAGGAAACTCTACAGGCCTTGGAATGGCTCCATTTATTGTTAACCATCCAACTCTTTTAAATCTGTCTCTTATACACATCTCCGAGCCCACGAGACAAGAGGCAATC
>CALCPL010000112.1 GCA_937897125.1 uncultured Candidatus Pelagibacter sp.
ACGAGATTGCCTCTTGTCTCGTGGGCTCGGAGATGTGTATAAGAGACAGTTTAGGACCTTTTAATCTTATTCCCATTCTATCAACAAGGTTTGTGATTAAAAAATCTTCATTAAAAAATTTGTCTATTGCATCCTTAGAAAAATAGTCAAAATTTGTACCTTTAATAATTCTAATAATGTTATCAGTAGAATAATCATAATTTATTTTTTTGTTTATTGGATTTTTGATATCAATTTTTTTAATAAAAATTTTATCGTTTATAGAATATTTTTTTCCATTATTTGGTCCAATATTTGCTTTAGTATTTATGGAATAACTGCCCCAGGTTTTTTCTAAATCAAAGCCACCATTAACAGCTAAATATCCATACGTAGAATTTTTAGTTGATATTATATCTATTTGATCCTCTTCATCTAAAATATAACTTTTGTAACACTCACCATCTTCAGCCTCTGAATTCTTTCTAATAATCTTAAAAAAAATATCTCCAGATATTGCAAAATTAATTTTTCCATTCTTTAACTTTAAAAGAGGGCCTTGGTATGCAAACTCTACTACAGGCTCATTTAATTGATTATCAACCAATCTATTTGATAATGTGTAATTTCTCTGGTCAATTGCACCACTTACTGCAATTCCAACATGATATAAGTGATTTCTACCTTTATCTTGAATGGTAGTGTTAACCCCTGCTCTTAAAATTTCAAAATATGCTTTATTCATTCCAATTTAAATATTCTTCTTTTGTTATTTGATAAAAACTTACTTTATCACCTGGATTAACTAGGGCTGGTTGATCTAAATTTTTATCATCAAAAATTTTCTTTGGGGTGTTACCAATAATATTCCAACCACCAGGGCTTTCAAAAGTATAAATATTTGCAAATTGTTCTGTTATTCCTACCGATCCTTTGGGCATTTTTAATCTTGGTGTTTCTAATCGATCACATCTAATATTTTCATTAAGATCTCCTAAAAAAGGCATTCCAGCAATAAAACCTGTCATATAACAAAAATATTCTTTGCCAAAATACAGTTCTAATATTTTATCTTTATCTATATTCAATTTTTCAATTAGCCTGAAAAAATCTAATCCATACTCATCATCACAACAAACTGGGATCTTAATTTTTTGATTATTATTTTTAATATCTCTATTAATAGTTAAACCTTCTATAAAATTTTTAATTTTTTTATAGTTAGTTATGTTTAAATCAAAACTAATGATTAATTTATTATAAGAGGGTGTTAAGTTAGTTATTCCTTCAATTTTTTTATCTTTTATTAATTTTGATATATGATGAAAATAATCTATGACACTTGCATTTATTGCTTCATTAACTTCTGAGCCAAAATCACAATATACGGCTGCATCACCAAGATTTGATATATTTTTAACCATGTCATGTTATACTCCAGACTAAAGAGTATGGAAATTAATATCAATTGTGATTTAGGAGAAAAATCTAAGTTTCATTCTATCAAGAATGATCCAGAATTACTTAATATTGTAAATTCTGCCAACATTGCGTGTGGCTACCATGCGGGAGATGAACAAACAATGGATATGGTTATTCAAATTTCAAAAAAAAATGGTGTTAGTATGGGGGCACATCCTTCTTTTAATGATCCTGAAAACTTTGGAAGAAAAAGAATGTATTTAAATTCTTTAGAAATAAAAAAACTAATTTTCGAGCAATATGAAATATTACAAAAGATTGCTCAAAAACATAATGAAAACATAACCCATATTAAACCGCATGGGGCACTTAATAATATGGCTTGTGAAGACTTAGAATTAGCTACAACGTTAGCGGTAGCTATTAAAGAAATTAATAAAGATATTATCTACCTTGTCCCAACTGGTTCACAAATGGAAGTTGCTGCGAAGAAAAATAGTATGAGAATAGCTTGTGAAATATTTGCAGATAGAAATTATGAAGATGATGGCAATTTAATCTCTAGAAAAAAGCCAAATGCTTTAATCACTGATCCAGATATTGCAAAGAAACATGTATTAAATATGGTTAAAAATCAGGCAATAAATTGTCTCAGTGGTAAACAGATACCTTGTGAGATTGACTCGGTTTGTATACATGGTGATAATGAAAGCTCATTAGCAACTGCAAGATCTATTAAAGATAATTTAGTTAATAATGGGTTAATATTGAAACCTTTAAATAAATTGAATAAATTTAATTAAAAAATGAAAAAACTTATTTATACTTTACTAATAGTTATAGCACTTACTAATAATTCATTTTCTGCAGGGAGTAGCAGTGATAATGATTCTACTCCTAAAGTGTCAGACTACACAAAAGCAAAAAATTTAATTATAGCTGCCAAGAAATATGAAGAAAAAGGTAAAACTAAAAAAGCAGAAAAAAGATATGCAAAAGCACAAAAGCTTCTTTTAAAATCTAATGATAAAAAACCATTACAGGCAGATACTTTAAATTATTTGGGTTTTACTACCAGAAAACTTGGAGATTATGAAGGAGGTGAAAAATTTTACTTACAAGGCTTACAAATTGAGCCCAATCATAATGGAATAAATGAGTACCTTGGTGAACTTTATGTAGCCACTAATAGAATGGATATGGCTAAAGAAAGATTAGAAATTTTAAAAACTTGTAACTGTGAGGAATTTGACGAACTAAAAGAAATAATTGAAGGAACTAAAAAATCTAAATATTAAATTTATGCTCGATATTCAAAATCCAATTGAAGCTAGAAAAATTATTAGAAAAAATGAGTACAGAGATCAAACGGCAGGAACTGCTAATAAATATGTACAGGGTAATCTTTGTATATTGCCCAGCAAATATGCAATGGATTTTGCGTCATTTTGTCAAAAAAATCCTAAACCATGTCCTCTAATAGGTTTTGGTACAAAAGGAGATCCGTCATTAAAAGATTTAGGGGATATTGATATTAGGACTGATGTTCCTCAATATAGAATATGGGAAAAAGGAAAAATTATTGATGAACCATATGACATCAAAAAATATTGGAATGAGGATTTAACGACATTTGTTTTGGGATGTTCTATGTCTTTTGAGCTACCATTAATTGAGGCAGGAATACCTATCCAACATATTGAAAATGATACTATTGTTCCAATGTATCGAACATCGATAGATTGCGAGCCAGCAGGTCAGTTCTCAGGAAAATTGGTTGTTTCTATGAGACCTTTAAATTCAAAAGATGCTATTAGATCAATTCAAATTAGCTCTAGGTTCCCAGCAGTTCATGGTGCTCCTATTCATTTAGGTGATCCATCAGAAATTGGAATAAAAGATATAATGAATCCTGAATATGGCGATCCTCCCAAGGCATTTAAGAATAATGAAATTCCTGTGTTTTGGGCATGTGGAGTAACGCCTCAATCTGTTTTACAAGATTCAAAACCTGACTTTTGTATAACGCATGCTCCAGGAAAAATGCTTATTACAGATAAATTAAATAATGATTTGGCAGCTTTATAACTAGCTTCCTAAAAAAACCTTCTTAACTTTTTCGTTATTAATTAATTCATTAGATTTACCACTAATGACTAATCTTCCACTCTCAAGAACATAGCCCCTATCAGCCATGCTTAGTGCCAATCTTACATTTTGTTCAACAAAAAGAATTGATATTCCTTCACTAACCACATTTTTGAATATTTTTATTAAATCTTTTACTACTAGAGGTGATAATCCTAAAAATGGTTCATCTACCATCAAAAGTTTTGGAAGTCCCATCAAGCCTCTTGCTATAGCAAGCATTTGTTGTTCACCACCAGACATAGTGTGAGCTAATTGGCTTGATCTAGATTCTAATTTTGGAAAAATTTTATAAACTTTAGATAAAGAACTACTTAATTCTTCTTTTGCTTTAGGATGCCAAGCACCAAGAATAAGGTTTTGCATAACAGTAAGGTGTGGAAATACTCTTCGTCTCTCAAGAACATGGGAAATTCCTAATTCAGTTCTTTTGAAGGTTGGGATTTCAGAAATTAGATTATTTTTAAAATGTATACTTCCATTCTTATGACTAACTAGATTACTAATTGTATTTAAAATTGTACTTTTACCAGATCCATTAGGTCCTAAAAGAGCAACCATTTCTCCATTATCTACATTTATTGATACATCCCAAATAACTTGAAAATCATCATATAAAACATCAATATTTTTTATATCAAGTAGCATCAACAGTTCCTAAATATGAGTCTATTACTTCTTCATTTTGTTGAATTTCTTTTGGTGTGCCATATGCAATTCTTTTACCCTGATCTAGTGCTAGAATATTGTCAGAAATTTCCATTATAATATTAATATTATGTTCAATGGTAATTATTGTTACACCAGATTTTTTAAGTTTTTTAATTAACTCAACTAAACCTGGGATAGTTTTTTGATCAACGCCTCCTGTAACTTCGTCCATTAATAATAGTTTTGGTTCAATTGCCATTGCTCTTGCCATTTCTAATCTTTTTCTTTGACCTGTTGAAAGCTCTTTGGCAAAATGATGTCTCTTTTCTATAAGATCAACAAAATCTATTATTTCTAAAGCTTTATCCCTTGCCTTTTTAATATTGTCTTCTTTCACAAATGAGCCAATCATTACATTTTCTAATAATGTTTGATCTGCAAAAGGTTTTAATTTTTGAAAAGTTCTTCCAATACCTAGACTGCTAATTTTGTCAGGACTTAAACCTGATATATCTTTATTAAAGAAACTAACTTTACCATTATCAGTTTTTGTATAGCCAGTAATTAAATCAAACAAAGTAGATTTGCCTGCACCATTGGGTCCTATTACTCCCAAAATTGTACCTTCCTCAACCTCAAAAGAAATATCATTATTGGCTTTTATACCTCCAAAAGATCTACTTAAATTTTCTACAGATAAAATCTTCATCTTTGTTTTTTTCTTTCTAAAACATTTTTTGGAAAAAAAGATATAAGCCCATCTGGTCTAAAAATGCAAATTAGCATTAGTATTAACCCATAGAGAATTAAATCTACAGCTCCTCCTGTTCCACCTAAATAAATTCTAGAATATTCTGAAATTGGAATAAGAATAGCTGCACCCACAATAGGCCCCCAAACATTTCCAATTCCACCAAGGACTGTGATCAATAAAACAATAATTGAAATTTCTATATTAAACACTCTATCTGGATCAATAATAAGTATGTACTGAGCAAATAAACTTCCCATTGGTGCCATTATCATTGCGGAGATTACATAGGCTATGATTTTATAATTAGAAACATTAATGCACAAACTTAATGCTGCCTGTGGATCATCTCTTACGGCTCTCAATCTGTATCCTAATTTTGATCTACTTAAGAGCCAAACTAAAAAAAATGTAATTATAAAAAATACTAAAAAAATATAATAGTAGGGCATTTTACTGCTATGAAATTGAAGGGCGAACCAAGAGTCTCCTGAGGTCATGGGAACCCATACTCCTGATGCTGCACCTACCCACTCCCATCTTTGAAATATAATTTGAAAGCTAATTCCTATTAATAAAGTGGCAATTGCAAAATAATGTCCACTAAGTCTTAACATTGGGATGCCAATTAAAACTGCAGCAATTCCCGAAAGGATCATTCCAATAAAAATACTTATCCATGGAGATATACCATACTGGACGTACAGAAATGATGTTGCATACGCTCCAATTCCAAAAAAAGCGCCATGGCCTAAACTGATTTGTCCTGAAAAACCCGCAATTACATTCCATGACTGAGCCATAACCGCATGCATAAAAATCATTATCATCAAATGAAGGTAGAAAGAATTCAGTCCGAAATGAGGTAAAGCAAATAACAATACAATTAGACTGCCAATTAAAGATATAATTCTTTTATCTGTATTCCAGAGAGGTTCAGATTTAGCTATTAATAATTTATCCATAATTAATACCTTCCAAACAAACCTTGTGGCCTAAAAATTACAACTAATAGATAAATTGCAAAAACATATAAAAGTTTAAATGATGGATCTATAAGCAAACCACCTAATGACTCAACTAATCCAATAATAATTCCTGCATACAAACACCCAATAATACTTCCAAAGCCTCCTAATGCCACAGCAACAAATGCAAATAGAGCAAAATTTATTCCAACGTCAGTGAAAATAAAAAAGTAATTTGCCATCATTCCCCCAGCTACACCTACACAACCAAGACCTATTGCCCAACCGATAGCAAACATTTTATCAGATGGTATGCCTAAAATTTCAGCTGCATGCCTATCTTGTGCTGTTGCCTGCAAAGCTAAACCAGTTTCAGTTTTTGTTACGAATAAATAAAGAAGAATAAAAGCAACTAAACAAACCAAACTAGCGATCAGTTGAGGCTGTCCAATAAATATACCAGAAATTTCTAATCTTCCTTCTAATAATGGTTTATCAATATTTCTAAAGTCAGGTGTCCATAAAAACTGAGCAATCGATCTAATGAATATTGACAATCCAAATGTTGCACAAATCTGAATTAACATTTTAGCTTTTAGTATGTATCTAATCAAAAAATAATGGGTCAAGACTCCACAAAAAGCCATTAATAAAATTGTAATTGGGATTGAAAAAATTGGATCTAATCCAAATAAAGACCATAGCCAAAAAGATGAAAACATTGACAGCATTAAATGCTCCCCATGAGCAAAATTCACAATATCCATTAATCCAAAAATTAAGCTTAATCCAGCAGCAATTAATGCATAAATTAAACCCATCATTAATCCAGTCACTACTGCTTGTAAGATAATTTCAGTTGTCATTTATTTTAAAAATTTTGTTTTAGTACTGTATATTGAAAAGTAAGTCATTGAATTGCTATAACATATAGTATTAGGTTATATTTTTAAAAAAAACAAATATGAAGGAAAATAAATGAAAAAATTAATACTTTCAGTATTTACTTTTTTATCATTAGTTTGTGCACCTACAATTAGTGCTGCAGAAAATGTTAAAATTGGAGTACTTTATCCATTAACTGGGCCCGTTGCTCAGGTTGGAAAAGATGCCGTAGCAGCAGTTCAAACTGCTTTGGATATTATAAATAACAGCCACAATATACCTGGTATGCCTTTAGCAAAAGATGCGGGCCTAAAAGGTTTAGGTGGTGGAAAAATTTCAATTGTTGTTGGTGATCATGGTGGAAAACCAGATATTGGAGTTGGTGAAACAGAGAAAATGTTAAACTCTGATAAAGTTCATGCAATGTTTGGTGCTTACTACTCATCTGTAACAGGTGCAGCAAGTCAAGTATCTGAAAGAGCTGGTATACCTTGGGTTAATGGTGAATCTACTTCACCAAAATTAACTACAAGAGGGTTTAAATATTTCTTTAGAGTAACACCACATGATGGTGAGTTTACTCAATTGATGTTTGAATTTATGGATGATTTCAACACTAAAAATAATAACAAGCTAAAGACACTTGGAATTATTCATGAGGATACTCTTTGGGGAGCTGATAGTGGTGGAACACAAGATAAAATGGCAAAAGACAAAGGCTATAAAGTTGTTGAAAAAATTAGCTATAAAGCAAAAACAACTTCTTTAAGTTCTGAAGTGCAGAGATTAAAAGCAAAAAACCCAGATGTTTTATTGCCATCATCTTACACAGCTGATGCTTATTTATTTTTAAACACAGCCAAAGAACTTGATTATAATCCTAAACTTTTAGTTGCACAAAATGCTGGCTATACTGATCCAAAATTTATAGCTACTATGGGAAGCAAAGCTGAAGGAGTAATTACAAGATCTCCTTTCAATACTGACTTAGCAACTACAATTCCAATGATTGGAACTGTAAATGAACTATTTAAGAAACATTCTGGTGGAAGAGATTTATCAGATGTACCTGCTAGAGCATTTACTGGTTTTATGGCATTAGCTAATGCAATTAATAATGCTGGATCGACTGACCCAGAAAAAATTAGACAAGCATTAGTAAATTTAGATATGTCATCTGACTCTCTTATTGTTCCATATAGAGGTATTAAATTTGGTGCTGATGGTCAAAATGAAAAAACAAGAGGTATTTTGATGCAAGTACAAGATGGAAAATACTGTACAGTTTATCCATTTGAGCTAGCTGCATGCAAATTGCAGTACCCGATGCCAACTTGGTCTCAAAAATAATTTAGACTAATACTATTGAAGGCGATCATTAACATGGTCGCCTTTTTTTATTTATTAAATACTTTTTCTTGAATTATAATATTTATTTTATATCTGTCTCTTATACACATCTCCGA
>CALCPL010000113.1 GCA_937897125.1 uncultured Candidatus Pelagibacter sp.
GGCAGCGTCAGATGTGTATAAGAGACAGGATAAAACTGATAACCAATTAAGTATTTATGCTGCAACTAAAAAATCGACAGAAAGTATTGCTCATTCATATTCATCACTTTGGAAGATACCAATTACTATGTTACGTTTTTTTACAGTATATGGTCCTTGGGGCAGACCAGACATGGCCTATTTCAAATTTACAAAAGCAATAATTAAAAATAAAAAAATTGATGTATACAACAAAGGTGTGATGTACAGAGATTTTACATATATAGATGATGTAACAAGGTCTATAGAGCTACTAATTAATAAAGCGCCTTCACAAAATAAAAAAAACAATTATAAAAATGATAGCTTATCAAATGTGGCCCCATTTAGAATAATTAATATTGGAAATCAAAAGAAAGTTTATCTTAAAGACTTTATATCTGCCTTAGAAAAAAAATTAAATAAAAAAGCCAATAAAAATAATATGTCTATGCAAAAAGGTGATGTTAAAAAAACATTATCAAATACAAATCTTTTATACCAAATAATTAAATATAAACCAAAAATAAATTATATTAATGGAATTTCTGCTTTTGTTGATTGGTATAAAAGTTATCATAGTTAAATAAGAAAAAAATAAATCCTACAAACCAAAGTTTTGAAATTAAGACTTCAATAACATCTTTTTTTTAAAATTAGAAAAAACACGTCTAATAAGAGCGGCTCCTACCCCTAAAAGAATTGCAAACATAATTGAAAATAATCCATAAAAAAATGGCATGTCTTCTGAAAATTCTAAAATAAATAGTGAGAAAAAATTTAAATCTGAAGTTAGTACTTGTATTATTTCTTTTTCAGTCTGCTCAGCAAAAAAAGTTTCATAAGCAATAGCTATTCCGACCAACAATAGTAAAATTGCTAATAATGCTTTTAACCCAGAACTATCAATTTTTTCACCAAGTTTTTGTCCTATTTGAACACCTATGATTGATCCAATAACTAACATAACAACTAGCATTAGATCTATAGATCCAAAATTAAATGAATGTAAAAAAGTAACTATGACACTGACAAAAATTGTTACAAACAAAGAAGTTCCTGGAACTAATTTTGTTGGCATTTTAATTATATAAATCATTGCAGGCACTAATATAAAAGCACCTCCTATACCCATTATAGCAGCAATAAATCCTACAACTAAACCAATTATAATTGGGGTAAATATACTTTCGTATAATTTTGATTTTGGAAACCTCATTCTTAATGGAAGACCATGTATCCAATAATGAACGTGTAATTTTTTTTTAACTATAAGGTTTCTTTTTGCTCTGTCTATTTCTCTAAGACTTTCAACCAACATTAATGTACCAATAATTGCAAGTATATACATGTAGGCTAAAGAAATAACTGTATCAATTTTTCCAATACCTTTAAAATATGTAAAAGTATAAATACCTAATGCAGTTCCAATTGTTCCACCAATAACAATCATAAGACCCATTTTATAATCTAAAGTATTTTTTAAATAATGAGTTGTTGATCCTGATACCGATGTTGCAAGAATATTGTTAGCTTCATTTGCAACTGCATATGCAGGTGGTACGCCTAAAAAAATTAAGAATGGTGTCATTAAAAAACCACCACCAACACCAAATAAACCTGAAAGTACTCCAACAATTGCACTCAATAAAAGTATTTCAATAGGATTAACAAATACTTGAGCTATTGGTAGAAATACATCCATAAAAAATTAATAGTTGTTAAAAAACAACCTAATTAAATGTGATAAAAGTTCCAACTAAAATAACACCCCAATAAGCAGCTAGACTAACAAATATCCCAGTTTTTATAAAAGTTGCTTTAGAATTTGAAAGTTTATTTATTATTTTTACGTTGGAAATTGACATTACAACCGTCAATACACCCAGTTAATTATTTGTCAAATAAATAGTTTGTCTGAAGTAATTTTTTTTATTAGTAGATCTGTCTCTTATACACATCTCCGAGCCCACGAGACAAGAGGCAA
>CALCPL010000114.1 GCA_937897125.1 uncultured Candidatus Pelagibacter sp.
TATCATCTTGGTGGTTTGCAAATAGCTTGTAAGCTTTTAAAAAGTTTAAATGATCTTCATCTTTTTTTGTTAAGATCTTTATAAATTGATCATAAATTTCTGGATGGTCTTTTAAGTATTGATCTGTGAACCATCTTTTTAGTGCTTGTTTTGAAATAGGTTTATTTAACTTAGCTTGCTCAAATCTTTCTATAACTAAACTTCTTTGCTCCACAGTTCTTCCATATGTAGTTCCAAGCAATGTTAAGGTCTTTAATCTATCCTGAAATTTTGAAGCAAAGTCTAAAGCAACCAATGATCCTAGAGAGAATCCAATTAGATTAATCTTATCTATTTTCAAAAATTGTAATAAATTATCTAATTGGTTTGAAAAATCATTCAAAGTAACCTCCTCTTTCCTGTAAGGAGTTCTTCCATGTCCTAATAAATCATAAGTAATTATTGAATGATTGTTTAAAGAGTTAATTTGAGGCTCCCACATTTTATGATCTAGCCCAACACCATGAATAAATACTAATGGAGTAGTGTTATTATCAATAAATGAGTAATAATTTTGATTTGGATCAAAATTTTGAGACATTTATTTATTTTGGGTCCAATCCCATTTCCTTCATATCTTGGTAGCGATCACCTGTTCTTGCATGAGCCCTGCCACTCGAGGCTCCTCCGATAGCAATAACAATTTCATCATCAAAAGGAGCATCATGTATAGTAAATTCGTGTGTAAGATAATAGGGCCTTAGACCAGAGTCTGTTTTATGCATCATTGGAATGGATATTTTTGATCCAGCAGAACTTCTGGTATTGGTAAAACTTAAATAAGATGTTCCACCAACTGCGTCTCTAAATTTATTTCCAAATCTTAAAGTATGAATAAATGCTGATGCATGCTCAATTTCACCATTAAGACCAACTGTGCCAGCTTTACCATAGGCTAAAATTTTCTCAGGAGATCCAATTTCTTTTATAAGTTCTGGTACTAATATATCACCTAACTTTGGTGCTAGGTCTAAAATAATTGGTTTAAGGTCATCGACAAAACCTTTTCCACTCCATGGATTTTTAAAAACAGCTGCAACAGAAACCATTAAGACTGGTTCTTTAGCTTCTTTACCACCTTCAATAAAAGTTTTATCTACAAATTTTGTAAACTTTCTAAGATCCAGTTTCATTAACTTGCTTTTTCTATATTTGAATTGTCTAAATTAATCTTTGGTATAACCTCATCATTAAACAGTTTTATACTCCTCATGCAAGCCTCATGATCTATTCCAGGAAAATTAGACCAAACTTGAAGATTTTGTAAATTTAATTCTGATTTTAATTCATTTATTTTATTAACAACATATTCTGGTGTTCCAAATAATAAATTTCTTTTATGTAGAAAATCATAATTAAGTAAGTCTAATTTATGTTTTGTTTCTGGTAACTCTTCACCTGGATCCATATGATTACCTAAACCTCTCCAATGACAAACCCATTTCATATAATTGATAATATGCTCGCCAGCCATTTTTTCAGCTTCTTCCATAGTTTCAGCAACAAACATATCTCTAACTAAAGATACGCCTTCACCTAGTGAAACATCTCTATTTTCAGCTTTAGATTTTGCGTCTCTATAAATTTCAAACCTTTTCTTTAACGCTTTAACAGTAGGTATCCACATTATTGTATTTAATCCATTTTGTGCTGCCCATTCAATTGATCGTGCACCATCAACAACTTGCCATATTGGTGGATGAGGTTGTTGTTTTGGTTTTGGTACAACGCTTATTTTTTTTATTTCATTTGTTGTTGTATCTAAAAATTTTTTACTAGGAGGACTCATGTCGTGTTGCCAAGTAAAATTTGGTGATGGATAGGTATAAAATTCACCCTTGTGACTAAAAAATTCTTCTGTCCAAGCCTTTTTCATTATTGTTAAAGTCTCATCAAACAACCTAAAATTTTTAGCTTGATCTTTTAGGTCAGCTTCTTTGTTCATATTGATAGCTTCTCTTCCATAAATTCCTCTTCCAATACCCACATCAACTCTCCCTCCAGACAATTGATCTAGTAAAGCTATGTCTTCAGCTAGACGGATAGGATTATGAAATGTAATTACATTGCAAGCTTGACCTATTCTAATTTGTTTTGTTCTGGCGGCAGCATCAACTCCCATCATTAATGGGTTGGTGCAAGATTCCATACCTTCATGATTGAAGTGATGTTCTGTATACCAAATAGAGTCCCAATTATTTTCATCACAGTAAGTAGTGATCTCTTTAGTTTCGTTTAATAATTGATTGTATGGTTTATGATTCCAATTAGTAGTGTTACAAAAATATCCAAATTTCATTCAAACCTCCTTAAATAATTAAA
>CALCPL010000115.1 GCA_937897125.1 uncultured Candidatus Pelagibacter sp.
AAATTCTTTAAATATATAAAGTGTTTCCATGTTGACTAAGTCGCCAGTTAACCCACAGATTTTTTCTTTATCAGTATTTTTAAATTTAGATTTAATTATATTAAAAACTTCAGACCATGATGCTTTTTCAAATTTTCCATTATATTTAATATAGGGTGTATCTAATCTTTGATTAGATAAACCATCACATGCATGTCTTGTTTTGTCAGAAATCCATTCTTCATTAATATCTTCGTTTATTCTTGGCAAAATTCTTTTTACTTCCCATCCATAGGTATCAACCCTTATATTGGATCCAATAGCATCCATAACATCAATAGATTCTGTTTTTTTTAACTCCCAAGGTCTTGCTTCAAAAACATATGGTTTAGATGTTAAAGCTCCAACTGGACACAAATCAACAACATTGGCTGATAATTCTGATTGCATTGATTGCTCAAGGTAAGTAGTTATTTGCATATCCTCACCACGTCCAATAGCACCTAATTCTTCTACACCCGCAATCTCTGTAGCAAACCTAACACATCTAGTGCAATGAATGCATCTAGTCATTTGAGTTTTAATTAAAGGACCCATATTTTTTTCAGGAACTTGTCTTTTGTTTTCTTTAAATCTAGATTTATCTACTCCATAAAACATTGATTGATCTTGAAGATCACATTCACCACCTTGATCACATACAGGACAATCTAATGGATGATTTGCAAGCAAAAATTCCATTACACCTTTTCTTGCTTTTTCAACAAATTCAGTATTTGTTTTAATATTCATACCTTCAGCAGCAGGCATTGCACATGATGCAACTGGTTTTGGAGATTTTTCCATTTCAACTAAACACATTCTACAATTTCCAGCAATTGAAAGTTTTTCATGATAACAAAATCTTGGAATCTCAACACCAGCTTTTTCACAAGCTTGTAAGACTGTTAAGCCATCTTCAACTTCAACTTCAATATTGTTAACTTTTAATTTAGGCATCTTTTTTATCCAATAGATGTTGATCGACTAAATAAGGAACTTCATTAAGTCTTTTTATTGTTGGTTCAATATTGTTTCTTTTTTCAATTTCTTTTCTAAAGTGTCTTAATAAACCTTGAACAGGCCATGAAGACCCTTCACCAAAAGCACAAATAGTATGACCAGCAATTTGATTTGTAACATCTCCAAGCATTTCAACTTCATCTTTTGATGCTTCACCTTTAGCCATTCTTTCTAACATTCTCCACATCCATCCAGAACCCTCTCTACATGGTGTGCACTGTCCACAACTTTCATGTTTGTAAAATCTGGCAATTCTTGCCATACACTTAATAATATCTTGGTCATTATTTATAACAACAATACCTGCGGTTCCTAAACCACTTTTTTCAGCAACAAGTGAATCAAAATCCATTGTTAAAGTTTCACATGTTTTTTTTGGTATAAGAGGCATAGAAGATCCACCTGGTATTACAGCTTGTAAATTTTCCCATCCACCAATTACTCCACCAGCATGTACTTCAATTAATTCTTTAAGAGATATGCTCATTTCTTCTTCAACGTTACATGGTTTATTAACATTTCCAGATATACAAAATATTTTAGTTCCAGTGTTTTTTGCTTTTCCCAATGAAGCAAACCATTTTCCACCTTTTCTCAAAATCGTTGGAACAACAGCTATAGTTTCAACGTTATTAATTATTGTTGGACATCCATATAATCCTATTACTGTCTCTTATACACATCTCCGAGCCCACGAGACAAGAGGCAATCTCGT
>CALCPL010000116.1 GCA_937897125.1 uncultured Candidatus Pelagibacter sp.
CCACCAATTGTTGCCAAAATACCAGCAATAATCCAAGTAATCATAACCACTCTTTTAGGATCAATCCCAGATAATAAAGCTAAATCTTCATTATCAGAATAAGCACGCATGCTTTTTCCTGTTTTAGTTTTGTTTAAAAACCAAAATAAAATAGAAACCAATACAATTGTTACAAATATAGTTAATACCTGACTAGATTTAATTGCTAAACCCTCATTAAGTCCTGTCATTTCTTTAAATTCTCTAGCTTTGACAATAAATCTTTCTCCATCAAAAAACCTTTGATCTGATGGTCCAATTATTATTCTTACTACAGCTTGCGTTACAAACATTACACCAATACTAACCATTGCAAGTTGAACAGGAGGGCTTTTACTTACTCTATAATATCTAAAAACAAATTTATCAACTAAGAGCATGTACCCAATTGTCAAAACAATTGCAAAAGGGATAGCAAGTAATGCTGTTGGTAAAACTCCTAAGGAAATTCCAAGTGATTGAAAATACCAAGTGAATAATATGGTGACCATTGTACCAAAAGCCATCATGTCTCCAGTTGCAAAATTAGCAAACCTTAAAATTCCATAAATTAAAGTTACAAATATCGCACCCAATGCTAGCTGTGAGCCATACGTAAGTGCTGGCATAAAAATATAATTTAATAATAATATAATTGCGTTTAAAAATTCCATACTATCCGCCTAAAAAAGAGCTTCTTACTCTTGGATCATTTAATAATTCTTTTCCTGTTCCTGAATATTTATTTTCACCTGTAACTAACACATATCCTCGATCAGAAATATTAAGAGCTTGTTTAGCATTTTGCTCAACCATTAAAATTGCAACATTAGTTCTTTTCACTTTAATTATATGATCAAATAATTCATCCATTACAATGGGAGAAACTCCAGCAGTTGGTTCATCTAACATTAGTACAGATGGTTTTATCATTAATGCTCTTCCAAGAGCCACTTGTTGTCTTTGACCTCCTGATAATTCTCCAACTAATTGATTTCTTTTTTCTCTAAGTATTGGAAATAGTTCATAAATTTCTTCTATAATATTTTGATAATTGTCATCTCTTAAATATGCTCCCATCTCTAAATTTTCTTCAACACTCATTCCAGAAAATACATTTTTTGTCTGTGGTACAAATGAAATACCCTCTCTCACTCTATCTTGTGGTGAAAGTTTTGAAATATCTTTGCCATCAATTATAACTGAACCAGATTTTAAATTTAAAAGACCTAGCATTGCTTTCATGGCTGTTGATTTACCAGCACCATTAGGTCCAAGAATTGAAACTATTTCACCTCTGTTTACATCAACTGAACAAGAATTGATGATATCAGGTCCGTTACCATAACCACCTGTCATTTTTAAACCTTCAAAAAAAGCCATTAGTTTTCATCCTTTAATTTTGATCCTCTGCCTAAATAGCTTTCTATAACTTTTTCATCTTTTTTAGCTTCTTCAGCGGTACCTTCAAATAAAACTGATCCTTCTGCCATAACAATAACAGGGTTACATAATCTACTTATAAATTCCATATCATGTTCGATCATACAAAATGTGTACCCCTCTTCCTTATTTAACTTAAGGATAGCAGTCCCTAGATCTTTAAGCAGTGTTCTATTAACACCAGCCCCTACTTCATCAAGCAATACTAATTTTGCATCAACCATCATAGTTCTTCCAAGTTCTAATAATTTTTTTTGGCCCCCAGACAAATTTCCAGCCAATTCATTTGATAAATGAGTTAGATTTAAAAAATCAACTACATCCTGAGCTTTTTGTTTTACAGCAAGTTCTTCAGTTCTAACTAGACTTGGTTTCAGTAAAGCTGTCATTAATTTTTCACCTGATTGGTTTGCTGGTACCATCATCAAATTTTCAAGGACAGAAAGATTAGTAAACTCATGTGCTATTTGAAAAGTTCTTAATATCCCTTTTGAAAATAATTCATATGAGGGAACATCAGTTACATCTTCGTCATAAAATAAAACTTTTCCACTTGATGCCTTTAAGTTTCCTGCAATCAAATTAAATAAGGTAGTTTTGCCAGATCCATTAGGTCCTATAATTCCTGTAATAGATCCTTCTTTAATTTTTAAAGAACAATCTGAAACTGCAGCTAACCCTCCAAAATATTTAGATAGGTTTTCAATTTGTAAGATATTCTGTTCTTGATCCATGGAATTTTATTTATTTAATCTTTTACGTATACTGTTGAGAGTTTTTTCTAAAGATTTATAAAAACCTGCTTTTGTTAGCTCTTTGACCCCTTGTTCATTTAAACCTTTAGGTGTTTGAGATTCTTTTACTAAATATTTTAAATCTTTTTTAGAATTAACAACCGCATCTTCTGATAACGCTAAAAATAAAGATGTTATATATTTTTGTGCATCATTTCGCTTAACTCCTCTTTTAACCAGCCAGTCAGTCATTACTCTTAAAAGCTCATAAAATGGAGCCATCATTCCAGATGTTGACCAGAAATTAATTGAAGATTTTTCATCTTTAATTTCAACTGTTGTGCCAATTTTATTAAAAAAATCTTTTACTTTTTTATTTGGTGGGCAAATAGGCACTGGTCCTTTTTTAAGTGAAATTGGTGGCAAAGGTATAGCTCTTATAATTTTAGCTTTAACTTTAATTACTTTTTTTAACTGAGCCAAAGTAATTGTTGATATGAAACTAATTATAATTTGACTTGATCTAAATTTTAAATCTTTAATAATTTTTTCACCTACAGTTGGTGTCACAGATAAGAAAATCCAGTCACATGTATTAACTATTTCCTGATTATCTTTGCTAATAGTTATCTTTTTAAACTTTTTTTTTAAGGTGCTAGATATAGATTTATTTCTATGGGAAATGATTATTTTTTTATATGAAATATTAGAGCTGCAAATACCAGTGATCACAGCCTGTCTCTTATACACATCTGACGCTGCCGACGAATAGAGAGGTGTAGA
>CALCPL010000117.1 GCA_937897125.1 uncultured Candidatus Pelagibacter sp.
AAAGAAAAGCTAGAGTTGGAAGAAATCCTAGAACTGGAGAGCAAATTCAAATCGGTGCTTCTCAAAAAGTTAAGTTCTTACCAGCTAAGTCACTTAAAGAAATGTTTAATAAATAATTAAACACCAAATTCATTAACAGCCTTTTACAGAAATGCAATAAGGCTGTTAGTATATGCAATCACTGCATACCTAAATTTACCAATCAACAATAGTTTTTAAGATCATCATAAATATAAGTGAAGACTTATATGGGAGGTCTAATGACTAAATTAAAAAAAATAATATCAACGTTTTCGTTGGGGCTAGTATTTCTTCTAGGTCTAACAAGTGTTGGAAGTGCGGAGACAACAGTTTCTGCTGAAGTAGGGTTTGTATTTAACACACTCTTTTTCTTAATTTGTGGTTTCTTAGTAATGTTCATGGCAGCTGGATTTACAATGCTTGAATCAGGAATGGTAACTTCAAAAAGTGTATCAGTAATTTGTGCAAAAAATATTGGTTTATTTTCAATTTCGGGAATTATGTTTTGGCTGGTTGGTTACAATCTAGCTTATGGAATACCTGAGGGTGGATTTATAGGTACGTTTACTCCATGGTCTGATGCAAGTGCATTAGAGACTGGTTATTCAGATGGATCAGATTGGTATTTTCAAATGGTATTTTGTGCAACTACAGTTTCTATTGTATCTGGTACAATGGCTGAAAGAGTTAAACTATGGCCATTCTTTTTATTTGCAGCAATTTTAGCTGGAATTATTTATCCAATCGTAATGGGTTGGCAGTGGGGTGGTGGCTGGTTAGCTGCTGCTGGTTTCTCTGACTTTGCAGGATCAACTCTTGTTCATTCAACAGGTGGATCTGCAGCATTAGCAGGAGCGCTATTGTTAGGTTCAAGAACTGGAAGATTTGATGCTAAAGGTACGCCTAAAGCATTACAACCTTTCGCAGCTTCTTCTGTGCCTTTAGTAACACTTGGAGTTTTTGTGTTATGGTTAGGTTGGTTTGGATTTAATGGTGGTTCACAATTAGCATTAGGAACATTTACTGACGCTGTTGCAATTTCAACTATTTTTATTAACACAAATCTTGCGGCTTGTGGTGGTGTAATGGTTGCTGCAATCGTACCAAGATTATTATCAGGAAAAACTGATGTGATCATGATGTTAAACGGTGCAATTGGTGGTCTTGTAGCAATTACTGCAGAACCTTTAGCTCCATCTCCATTAGCTGCTATCTTAATTGGTGGCGTTGGTGGTTTGATAGTTGTGCTTGGAACTAAACTTTTATTTGCATTTAAAATTGATGACGTAGTAGGTGCAATACCAGCTCACTTGTTCGCAGGTATTTGGGGAACATTAGCTGTTCCACTAACAAATGCTGACGCTTCTTTTAGCGCTCAGTTAGTTGGTGTGCTTGCAGTCAACATTTTTGTTTTCATAGTTGCTTATATAATTTGGGCAATAATGAAAAATACAATGGGTATTAGATTGAGTAAGGAAGCAGAAAAACTAGGGACAGACGTTGCTGAAACTGGTGTTATTGCTTACGCTATCAGAGACTAGTAATATAAGTAAATAAAAGAAATAGGCCCCTTAATTGGGGCCTTTTTTATTTCTGAGTATTTTTTAAGGTGTCTAAAACCTCTTTAGCGTGATCTTTAACTTTTACATTATCCCAAATTTTTACAATTTTTCCATTTGGATCAATTAAGAAAGTTGTTCTTACTATACCCATAAACTCTCTACCCATAAATTTCTTCTTAGCCCAAACTTTGTATTTTTTTAAAATATTAAGCTCTACATCAGATAAAAGATCAAA
>CALCPL010000118.1 GCA_937897125.1 uncultured Candidatus Pelagibacter sp.
GTCTTGGTTGAAGATTTAAGAATTCAAAAAAATTAATTTTTTTTATAATCAATTACATCAGCAGAGTAGGCAGCAACTGATGCTAAATTTATGATTTCTGAAGTAGATGATCTTAAAGGGGCTATCTCAATGGGTTGACCCAATCCAATTAAAAGAGGACCAATAACCCTGGTATCACCTAAGCTTTTCATCATTTTATAAGAAATAGCAGCACTGTGTTGGCCTGGCATTATTAATATATTTGCATTTCCTACAATACTTGAGAAAGGATATAATTCTTTGTATTCTTCATTTAAGGCAACATCTGGCTGCATGTCCCCATCAAAATCAAAATCTACATTTTTATCTTTTAAAATTTCAACAGCTTTTTTTATATGCTTAGTTCTACTTGTTAGAGGTTGACCAAAAGTAGAGTGAGAAACAAAAGCAACTTTTGGAACAAAGCCAAACATTTTAACTACTCTAGCTGATGAAATTGCAATTTCAGCAAGCTCTTCTGAGCTTGGATATTCATTTACACTCGTGTCTCCAACAAAAATAGTTTTTCCTTTTGCAACAACCATGTTTAACCCAAACATGATTTCACCTGGTCTAGCATCTATAACTTGTGTAACCTTATCAAAAGAGGCTCCAAACCTCCTGGTATTTCCAGTGACAGCACCATCAGCATCACCACAAGCAACCATACAAGATGCCCATACAACTCTATCATTTCTAACTAATCTATCACAATCTCTTTCCAAAAGACCTTTCTCTCTTTGCATTTTTTCAAATAAAAAGTTTACGTACTTCTCTCTTTTTTTTGTGTCTTCAGAATTAACTATTTCGATATCAAAGTTTTCATTGTAGCCAATTTCTTTTATTCTTTCTATAATCTTAGTTTTTTTACCAATTAAAATTGGTGTACCTAATTTAGAATTTTTAAATGCAATTGCTGCTTTAAGAGTGTTTTCATCTTCTCCATCTGCAAAAACAATTCTCTTTTGATTTTTTTTGATATGAGAGTTAATACCCTGCATAATAGTTACTGAGGGATCAAGTCTTTGTTTGAGTTGGTCTTTATAAGCTTCAAAATCTTTTATAGGTTTTTTTGCAACACCACTATCCATAGCAGCCTTTGCAACAGCTGCAGGAATTACACTAATTAGTCTTGGATCAAACGTAGATGGAATTATATAATCTTTTCCATATTTAGGACGATCTCCTCCCATTGCAGCAACAACTTCGTCCGGAACATCTTCTCTTGCTAATTTTGCAATTGCGTTTGCAGCAGCAACTTTCATTTCTTCATTAATAGTTGTAGCTCTTACGTCTAATGCTCCTCTAAAAATATAAGGAAAGCCAATTAAATTATTTACTTGATTAGGATAATCAGATCTTCCAGTTGCAATAAT
>CALCPL010000119.1 GCA_937897125.1 uncultured Candidatus Pelagibacter sp.
TCGTCGGCAGCGTCAGATGTGTATAAGAGACAGGCTTAGAGCTATCAATCCAAGAAGAGTTAGAAATTGCACCCTTTAACTTGGAAAACTTGATTATTACATTCATATTCATATTTGATATCTTGAAGTTTAAAGCTTTTGCTAAATTATCAGGTTTGGATATTTGCTTCATGGGAAATATTTGTAAATTCTTTAAAAAATTAAATTTAGTATTTTTTATTAACAAAAATTGATTATTTTTTTTATAAACATCTAACAAATAAAATCTATCAATCTTCTTTTTTCTTTCTTTTATTATTTCAAAATCTTTTTTTTTAAAAGACTTACAATTTTTAATTAAAGGGCATTGGTGACATAGGGGATTTTTAGGTCGACAAATCAATGCGCCTAGCTCCATTAGCGCTTGCGCATAATCACTTGCTCTAGTTGAATTACCTAATATTTTTTTACTCTTAACAAGATTATCTTTTGTAATTTCTTTGGGTAATTTTAAATTTAATAATCTTTTAATTACTCTTTCAATATTTCCATCTAAGGGAATAAATGGCTTGTTAAAGGCAATTGCCATTATTGCATTAGAAGTGTAGTCACCTATTCCAGGTAATAATTTTAATTCTTCAATCGTGCTTGGCAACCTTCTATTAAAATTTTTTTCTAATATTTGTGCAGTCTTTTTTAAGTTTCGTACTCTTGAATAATAACCAAGGCCTTCCCAATACTTTAAAAGTTTATGTTCCTTAATTTTTGATAGAGATTTAATATCAGGAATATCTTTTATAAAATTATTGAAATATGGAATTACAGTTGCAACCTGTGTTTGCTGCAACATAAATTCACTTACTAACGTGTAATATTCTCGCTTAACTTGTGATAGCTTTTTTCTCCATGGGAGTGATCTTTTATTATTATCGTACCAATAAAGAATTTTATTTGTTAGTATGGATTTAGTCATATGCATTTTAAAAATAATACTAAGCAGAGGTTTAAAACTATTCAAGGCTTAAGGTCTTTTAAAGACACTTTGCCAAAAAATATTAAAAAAATAATCAAAAAAAAGGGTCATATATTTTCTGAAACACTTAATAACTGGAAGTACATAGTTGGAGATGATCTTTTTAAAATATGCTATCCCAAATCCTTTAAAAATTCGAATAAATTTGGAGTAAGCACTCTTCAAATAATGGTAAAGAGAGGACACGAAATTGATTTAGAATATTCAAAAAAAATAATAATGGATAAAATGAATAGTTTCTTTGGCTATGCCGTTGTTGAAAAATTGAAATTTATAAGTTTTGATGATGTTCAAACAAAATTCAAAAAATTAGATGCTAATGAAAACCATGTGACAAATATTAAATATGCAGATAGAATAAATAGTATTAAAAATGATAAAATTAAAAAATCATTACTTGAATTAACAAAACTATTTAAACAACGATGAAAAAATTAACCTCAGCATTATTTATAATATTTATAATCTTCTCCGCTAAAGCGTTTGCTGCAGATAATGAAATAATTAAAAGAATTACCGAGGGTGAAGAAAGTGCCAAAATAACAATAATTGCTTACGAGTCATTGACTTGTGGTCACTGTGCAAATTTTCATAAAGATGTTTATCCAGAACTAAAAAAAGACTTCATTGATAAAGGGTTGGTAAGAATTGAATTTAGACATTTTCCATTAGATTTAGCTGCATTTAATGCATCAAAAATTGCACAATGTAATAACGATGGCAGTTCAAGTATTATGAATACTTTATACTCTGGCCAAAAAAAATGGGCCAGAGGAAAAACACCAGAAGAAGCAACGGGTTATTTGAAAAAATTCTTAGAAGGTGAAAATGTGAATGTAAATTTTGAAAAATGCCTGAGTGATAAAGCTATAGAAGATTACGTTTTAAATGATCGAATCGATGGGGTAAAAAAATTTGAAGTTAATGCTACTCCTACGATAATAATTAATGACAAAAAGTTTGATAAAGCCCTAAATTATAAGAATTTAAAAAAATATCTGGAAAAACTGATATAAGTTAGTCCATGGAGTTTAAAAAAATCCAATTAAATGGATTTAAATCATTTGCTGAAAAAACAAATTTTCTAATAGAGCATGGCTTAACTGGCATCGTTGGTCCTAACGGTTGTGGGAAATCTAATATTGTAGAATCCTTAAGATGGGTTATGGGTGAAACCTCAGCTAAGAGTATGCGTGGTTCAGGTATGGAAGATGTTATTTTTAATGGTACATCTAATAAGTCTTCTAAAAATATAGCAGAAGTTTCAATAAGTGTAGATAACGCAAGTCATGATGGTCCAATGCAATATAAAGATTTAGATCATATAGAGGTTAGAAGAAAGATTGAAAAAGATAAGGGTTCAAAATTTTACATAAACGACAAAGAAGTTAGAGCTAGGGATGCTCAAATGTTTTTCGCAGATTTATCTACAGGCGCTCATTCACCATCAATGATTAGTCAGGGGCGTATTGGAGCCTTAGTTACTGCTAAGCCTACAGACAGACGTGCAATTTTAGAAGAGGCAGCTAATATTTCAGGATTACATGTTAGAAGACATGAAGCTGAACTTAGATTAAATGCTGCAGAAGCAAATTTAAAAAGAGCTGATGAATTAAGAAGACAACAAGAAAAACAGCTAGCAAATCTTCAGAAGCAAGCCGAAGAAGCAACGAAATACAAACTTATATCTGAAGAAATAAAAAAAATTGAAGCAGGGTTATATTATCTAAAATTATTAGACATTGATAATGAAATTAGAATAGAAAATGAAATCAACAATGAAGCTGAGGGAGAAGTGAGCAGCTTCAATCAACAAATTTCTCAGTTTGAAAGTTTAATTAAAACTGAAACAGATAAAGTTTCTCCATTAAGAGAAAAAAATATTGAGAACCTTTCAAGAATACAACGATTGAACTTAGAATTACAAAGTCTAGATGAGGAAAATGTAAGAACACAAGATGAGATAGAAAATTTTAAAAAATCTCTAAAAACAATCGAAGAGGATATTGATAGAGAAAAAGGTATTGTAATAGATGCAAACTCAAATGAAAAAAGATTAAAAGAAGAAAAAAGTGAATTAATAGAAATAGACTCTAAATATTTTGAAACAGAAAAATTATCAAACGAAGACCTTGAGAAGGCAAAAAACCAACTTAATGAAGAGCAAAAAGCTGTAGATGAAATTATTGAAATATTTGCTAATGGCAACATAAATATCAGTATTGACCCAATTAAAGACGTCATTAATACAATCGAAAAAATTAAAGAATTAATAAACACTAATGAAGCTAACCAAGCTCTTACATTGCTGGATAGAACTAAAATGGAATTAAATAATTTCTTAAATAATTTAGCTAATGATGAAAGTAAAAGTAAATTAACTGATATTGATGAAAAAAATAGCAATATAAAATTACTTCAAGAAAAATATGCAGATAGTTTTAGTAAAAACCAATCAATTAAAAAAGAGTCTATAAAAAGAAATGAAAGAATCAAAGCTATAGAATCAGAAGTTGAAAGTTGGAAAAACTTACTTTCAAACTCACAAAAAATGGTAACAGAATTAACTGAAAGAAAAAATAAATTATTATCACAATTAAATGAACGTGACCAACAACCCAAGGCTCAAGCAGAAAAAAAAGGTCAAGCTACAGAGGGTCTGAGAATTTCACAAAATGAAAAAATTGAGAATGAAAAAATAATCGAAGAAACAGATAAAAAGATAAACTCTTTAAGACTTGAGTTAAATGACGTTCAAGAAAGATCTATTCAAATAAGAGAAAGAAAAGCAAGCTCAGGAGCTACTGTTGAAGGTTTAAAAAAACGTAAAGAAGATCTGTTAGAAAGAGTTAGCTCTGAACTTAATCTTGAAGAAAATGATATTCTAGAAAATTCTAATTTAAATGGTGTTGTAGAGTTACCCAATTCTGTTGATCAAGAAGAAGCTCTTGATGAAAAAAAAAGAGAAAGAGAAAAATTGGGATCAGTCAACCTTAGAGCAGATGAAGAAACCAGCAAATATGAAATTGAAATTAAAAAAATGGAGCAAGATAGAGAAGATCTTGTGTCTGCTATTATAAAATTAAAAGAAAGTATTAATGAATTAAATCAAAAAGGAAGAGAAAGATTATTAGAAGCCTTTGAAAAAGTTAATAGAAAATTTAATGAAGTTTATACAAAGCTATTTAATGGTGGAAATGCAAAACTAGAGTTAGTGGACTCTGATGATCCACTTGAAGCTGGTTTGGAAATGCTGGTAAGTCCTCCTGGTAAAAGGCTTCAGTCTATAACTTTACTATCTGGTGGTGAACAAGCTTTAACAGCCTTGTCTCTTATTTTTGCTGTGTTCCTTACCAACCCATCTCCAATCTGTGTGTTGGATGAAGTTGATGCTCCGCTAGATGATGCTAACGTAACAAGATTTTGTGGACTTCTTGATGATTTAACTAAAATAACTGACACTAAATTTATTATCGTAACTCACCATGCTCTAACTATGTCAAAAATGAATAGACTTTATGGAGTTACAATGCCTGAAAAAGGTATTAGCCAACTTGTTGCTGTAGATTTACAAAAAGCAGAGAGCATGGTTGCGTAACAATTTAAATGCCAAAAGATAGCCTTAAAACTCGCTTGGAGATTGCAAAAACTAAGCTTTCAAAGAAAAATCTATATAAAAATGAAGAAGCACCCTCTTCTATTGGGACTGCCTTTAAATTAAGTACAGAATTAGTGTCTGCAGTGGCAGTTGGGACAATTATAGGGTTTATTTTAGACAAGACCTTTGGTACTAAGCCCTGGTTAATATTAATATTTTTTTTTGTAGGTGTTGTTGCTGGAATTATAAACGTATTCAGATCTGCAAAAAATATGCAAAAATAGACTTAAAAAATTATGGCTACAAACCCAATGAACCAATTCGAAGTTTATAGAATTGGACCAGAGATTAAATTAGGGGCAATAGATATTTCTTTCACAAACGCAAGTTTGTTTATGGTGATTAGTTCACTTGCAATCTTATTAGTTTTTAATTTAGGGTCAAAAAAAAATTCCTTACTACCAAGCAAGATGCAACTTCTTTCTGAATTAAGCTATACTTTTGTTTCCAAAATGATTAGTGATACCGCAGGATCAAAAGCAAAACCTTACTTTGCGTTTATCTTCTCAATATTTATGTTTGTGCTTTTCTGCAACATGTTTGGGATGATCCCTTATGCCTTTACAGTAACTAGCCATATCATTGTTACTTTTATCTTGGCTTCATTTATTTTTGTGGGTGTAACAATTATTGGATTTATGAAACATGGATTAGGATATTTAAAATTATTTGTACCTAGTGGAGTGCCTGCTGTACTATTGCCGCTAATAGTTGTTATAGAAATAATTTCTTACTTAAGTAGACCGGTTAGTCTTTCAGTTCGTTTATTTGCAAACATGATGGCTGGTCATACTATGATGAAAGTTTTCGGAGGCTTTGTAATAAGCCTTGGAATAGTTGGTGGATGGCTTCCACTGAGTTTTTCGGTTGCATTAACTGGCTTGGAAATACTAGTTGCTTTTCTTCAAGCATATGTTTTCGCAATCTTAACCTGCATCTACTTAAACGATGCATTAAATTTACACCATTAACTAACATAAGGAGGATATAATGGAATTAGAAGCAGCAAAAATGATCGGAGCAGGACTAGCAGCAATAGCTCTAGCCGGTGCCGGTGTTGGAATTGGAATTATTTTTGGTAATTACCTTTCTGGCGCAATGAGAAACCCATCTGCAGCTCAAAAACAATTTCCTAATCTTTTATTAGGTTTTGCTTTAGCTGAAGCAACTGGCCTATTTGGATTAGTTGTAGCGTTAATTATTTTATTTGCATTTTAAATTTAATGATTAAAAAAATATTTTTTCAGTCGATATTTTTAAGCTTCCTGTTTTTTATGGAAGCTTTTGCAGCTGAAAGCGGTGGAATGCCTCAATTAAATCCTGAGTTTTGGGTTTCTCAAATTTTTTGGTTAATTATTACTTTTGGAATTTTATATGTTGTTTTATCTAAACTTATACTTCCAAAAATAAGTGCCAACCTAGAAACTAGAAAATCTCAAATTTTAGAAAATATTGAGGCTGCAGAGAAGAAAAGAGAAGAAAGTGAACAAAAAATTGAAGAATACGAAAAGATAGTACACGACAGCAAAAATGAGGCAAAAAACTATTTTAAACAAGCTAGAGAAAAAGTGTTGAAAGATATTGGTGTAAAAAAAGAAGCACTAGACAAAGAAATTGATGAAGAGGTTAATAAAGCTGAGATTGAGATAAAAACTTTTAGAGATAATGCACCAGAAAAAATCATGAAGATTGCTGAAGAAACTTCTTCGGACTTGCTGCAGCAACTAATAGGAGCTGAAGTTAACAGTAGTAGTATTTCTGCAATAGTAGAAGATCTTTCAAGAAAAAAAATGGATGAATATTATGGTAATTGATGCAACTTTTTGGGTAGCTATATCCTTTTTAATATTTATAGGAGCTTTAGTTTATTTAAAAATACCTCAAAAAATTAATGAACTTTTAAATAAGCTTATCCTTGATATTAAAAATGAAATAGATGAAAGCGAAAAGCTAAGACAAGAAGCAAAGGTCTTACTAGATAGTGCTCAAAATAAACTTGATACCGCACAAACAGTAAGCAATGATATTTTGCAACAAGCTAAAAAAGATAGTGATCACCTTATAATTGAAATGAATGATAAATTTCACAAATCTTCAGAAATTAAAAAGAATTTAGCAGAAAATAAAATTTCACAAATGAAAGAAGCTGCACTTAAAGAAATAAAAGATGTTTCAATTAAAATTGCCGTTGATTCAGTTAAAAAAATTATTAATACTTCTGTTGATAAATCAAAGCTTGATGGTCTTTTTGAAAAGAACCTTGAAGAAACAAAAATAGCTTTAAAAAAAATAAGCTAATAATTACCTTACAATTTTTTAAAAAAACTATAAATTAACTCAATGAAATCTATTGTCATTGGTTCTGGATTTGGTGGTATAGCTGCAGCACTAAGATTAAGAGCCAAAAATCATAAAGTAACTTTAATTGAAAAACACCCTGACTTGGGTGGAAGAGCTAGAGTGTTTAAAAAAAATGGTTTTACTTTTGACGCTGGACCAACAGTAATTACTGCACCATATCTAATTGAAGAGCTTTTCACTTTATTTAATAAAAAGTCTCATGACTACATAAAGCTAACTCCTTTGAAAACTTGGTATAGGTTTATTTATGAAGATGGAGGTGTATTTGATTACTCTGGTGATGAAGATCAAATGAAAAAACAAATTGAAGAAATAAACAAAGATGATGTTAAGGGTTATGAGCAGCTTGTAAAATTCACAAAAAAAATATTTGATAAAGGCTTCACAGAACTAGCTGATGTTCCATTTGATAAACCTCTTGTGATGATGAAACAATTGCCCTCTTTACTAAAACTTAAAAGCTATAAATCAGTTTATTCATTAGTTTCTTCATATATAAAAAATGAAAAATTAAGACGTATGCTAAGTATGCATCCTCTATTAGTTGGCGGAAACCCCTTTACTACAACATCAATATACGGATTAATTCTATATCTCGAAAAAAAATGGGGCATACATTACTCAATGGGTGGAACTGGGAACATAATCAATGGCTTAGAAAAATTAATGATTGAACAAGAAATTGAATTAATCAAAGGACATGAAGTAACAGAAATAATTTCAAATAATGGAAAAATTAGTGGAGTAAAATTAGACAATCAAAAAGAAATACTTTCAAATAATGTAATATGTAATGCTGATCCTCCTGCTGTATATGAAAAACTTCTAAGTCTAAATAAAACAAGCTCTCTATTTAAATGGAAACAAAATCGAATGCAGTATTCTATGGGTCTATTCGTTTACTATTTTGGAACAAAAAAAACATACCCAGATGTTGAGCATCACACAATCAAATTTGGTGATAAATATAAAGAACACCTGAGTGATATTTTTGATAATAAAAAATTAAATGATGACATAAGCTATTACCTTCATAGACCATCAGCTACAGACAAATCAATGGCACCTGAAGGAAATGATTGCTTTTATGTTCTTGTGCCCGTCCCAAACAATCAATCCAAAATTGATTGGAAAATTGAAGGTGAAAAAATGAAGAATTTAGTAATAGATAAAATGGAAAAAGCATTACTTCCTAATCTTAGAGAGAATATTATTGAAGATTTCTATTTAACGCCAGATTATTTTGAAAATGAATTGAATACTAAATTTGGATCAGGTTTTTCGATCCAACCTAAATTTACACAGTCTGCATATTTTAGGTTTCATAATAAATCAGAAATTTATGATGGTTTGTATTTTGTTGGGGCTGGAACACATCCTGGTGCAGGTGTTCCTGGAGTGCTATCCTCAGCAAAAGTTCTAGATAAGATTATATAATGTCTAATAAAAACTACCTGTCTATTTACGCAAAGTCATTTAATTGGGCTGGTTTCTTTTTACCAGAAAAAACCTATCAAAAGTGTTCCTCTTTATATGATTTTTGTAGAACTGTAGATAATATTGCAGATAACGATGAAGAATTAGAAGTTAAGAAAAACAATCTATTGGTTTTTAAGAATGATTTTCTTAATAAAAACTATAATAATATAATAATTAAAAATATGTGGGATCTTATGGATCATCATCTGTCTCTTATACACATCTCCGAGCCCACGAGACAAGAGGCAATCTC
>CALCPL010000120.1 GCA_937897125.1 uncultured Candidatus Pelagibacter sp.
CGAGATTGCCTCTTGTCTCGTGGGCTCGGAGATGTGTATAAGAGACAGGGAATTAGCAGAGCGGAAGCAAAATCATTGATAGAACAAAATTCAGGAAAAATAATTAGTAACGTTAATAAAAAACTTGATTATTTAATTGCTGGAGACAAACCAACTCTAAAAAAAATAAACACAGCTAAGGATTGGAATATAAAAGTTATTAATCAGGCAGAATGGTTAAAAATGTTAAATAAGAGTGGCTAACCACTTTCTTTCTTTTTTATTAAGCAAATTAGAAAATTCTGAATAAATATTTAAATGATATTTAAATAAATAGTTTTTTTCTGTTTTATTTAATAGCTCATAGTTAATTAAGTCTTTTTCTAATGGAGCAAGCGTAAGATTTTCAAAATTAAAGTTTCTTTTGGTATCTCTAGCATAGATTAAGTTTTCAATCCTAATACCAAAGTGGTTTTTTTTATAAAAACCAGGTTCATTGCTCAGGATCATTCCATTTTTTATCTTTATCAAATTATGTTTTGAAATTGATTGAGGTCCTTCATGAACATTTAAAAAAAAACCAACTCCATGTCCTGTTCCATGGGCATAATCTTGACCTTCTTTTTTTAAAAACTTTCTAGCTTTTATGTCGATTTTTTTCCCAGTGTCATCTTTATTCAAGTTTGTTAAGGCAACGGCAATATGGCCTTTTAATACGTTTGTATAAGCATTTTTGATAAATTTGTTTTGTTTTGAGAATGAAATAGTTCTTGTAACATCTGTAGTACCGTAATGATATTGCCCACCAGAATCTACCAATAAAATATCGCTCTGTTCAATTTTTTTAGTTGTTTTTTTATTAGCTCTATAATGAACAATTGCACCATTTGAACCAGCGCCAGCAATAGTATCAAAACTTGGAAATAAATAATCTTTATTTAGCTTTCGAAATTTTTCTAATTTATTTTGTGCATACACTTCTGTTATTTTTTTTTTATTAACATTTTTAATCCAATAAATAAATCTTGTTAATGCTAAGCCATCTTTTTTATGGGCTTCAATCATATGTTTTATTTCACTGGAATTTTTGATTGATTTTAGTTCATAAACAGGATCATCAAATTTAAGTATATTAAATTTTGATTTAATTATTTTTTCATAAAAAATTGAGCAAGTTTTATTATCAATAATAAAATTTTTACCTCTTAAATTTTCTAAAAATTGTGGAAGTGATTCGATCGATAAAATTTGTTTCTTTTTAATTTTTTTATCTAATAAAAGGTTTTTTAAATTATTTTCATTTGCTATTAAGCACAATTCCTTTTTTTTATTTAGTATTAATCTAGCATTTGCAATTGGGCTATTTGGGTTATCATATCCACGAATATTTAAAAGCCAAGCCACATTTTCAGGTGCAGAAATGAAACAATAATCTGCTTTGTTGTTTTTAAGAAATCTTACAACTTTAGAAATTTTAGAACCATAAGCTTCACCTACAATTTTCGTGTCTAGAGAATAGAATGGTTTTGTATGTTTTTCTTTAAATCTAAATATTTGGTCAATTAAGTTTTGATCAATAGAAATTAAGTTATTATTTATAAAATATTTACTAAGTAATTTGGATGTAAATAGTTTTGGGTCGTAACCTAAATTAAAATTTTTAATAATTGTATGAGGTAGTTTTTTATGAATTTCAATTATCTTAAAATTTTTAGATGATTGTTGATGTGCTTGGATAGTATATCTTCCATCAACAAATAAATAATTTTGTTTTTTTAAAACTACTGCAAAACCTGCAGAACCTGAAAAGCCTGTAATATTTTTTAACCTATCATTTTTTGCATATTCAGAAAAATATTCATCATTTTTTGGAATAATGTAACCATCAATGTCATATTGTTTAAATTTATTTCTTAAAATTTTTATTTTTTTTAAAATCATTTAATTCTTTTTTGATATCTTATCCATCCAGGACTTCTGGTTCCTTCTTCAATCTCAAAATCTTGATTAAACTCAAAGTCTTCTTCATTATCTTTAGAGTCGTCAAAAAAAGAATTTTTTTCTAAAAATTTTTCTGGTAACTCTTCAATAAACCTTGAAGCCATACTGTCTATCCAATTTCCCTGATAAAACCTATTCATAGCAAAAGATATAAGTGCTTTTTTTTTGGCTCTTGTTATTCCCACATAAGCCAATCGCCTTTCTTCTTCAAGCCCATTTTGGCCTTTTTCTTCAATAGATTTTTGGTGTGGAAAAAGACCTTCTTCCCAGCCTGGTAAGAAAACCACATCAAATTCAAGTCCTTTAGATCCATGCATTGTCATCATGTTAACTTTTTCTCCATCCCAATCTTGATCAACTGAGGTGGCAAGAGCAACATGCTCTAGAAAACTTTCTAAATTGTCAAAATCTTTCATCGCACTTAAAAGTTCTTTAATATTTTCAAGTCTGTTTTCATTTTCTAGATCTTTTTTGTTTTTTAACATACTTGAATAGCCAGATTCATCTAAAACTAATTGTAATAATTTAACATGGTTAATTTTTTTAATATTAATGTCATTCCTCCACTTATCTATTAGGAATAAAAAAGAGCTAAGACCAATTTTAGTTTTGGGTTTAATTAAATTCTCTTCAATTAATTTTTTGGAAGCAATTTCTAAGCTAACAGCGTTCGTTTTTGAAAACTCATGTATTAATTTTAAAGTACTATCACCGATGGCTCTTTTAGGATTATTCACTATTCGATCAAATGCCAAATCGTCTTTTGGTTGATGTATCAATCTTAAATAACCAACACAATCCTTTATCTCTGCTCTTTCATAAAATTTTGTTCCACCAAGAATTCTATAAGGTAAACCAATTTTTAAAAATCGTTCTTCAAATTCTCTTGTCTGAAAAATAGCTCTAACTAAAATAGCAATATTATTAAAAGAATATTTTTTTTTAAGTTTTTTTTCAA
>CALCPL010000121.1 GCA_937897125.1 uncultured Candidatus Pelagibacter sp.
TCATCATGGTGCCAAGTGTGTCCCGTACCATTTAATGGTGGAGCTTTACGATGTCCATCTTCATCAACGCCCTTCCAGTTTTCAGCTCCAGATAAATTAACCTGATGACAGCTTGCACAATTATTTTGATATGCAATTTTACCTCTAGCGATCATTAATTGAGAATCTTTTGTAATTGGATAATGATTATCAGAGTAAGAAATACTACTTAATGATAATAAAAATATTAAACCTAAAGATACAAATGTTTTTTTCATAATTATTTACTTTATATTATCACCTTTAATGCTTGTTCTAAATCTGCAATTAAATCTTCAACATCTTCAATACCTGTTGAATATCTAACTAAACCTTCGGGAATTCCAGCAGCTTTTCTCTCTTCTGCAGTACATTCCACATGACTAGTTGTAACAGGAGGTCCAACTACAGTTTCAACACAACCTAAGTTAGCTGCCATATGAGCATACTTAAGTTTTGGTAAAAAAGTTTTAATCGAATTAAGTCCACCTTTAACTGAAAAACTTAACATACCTCCAAAGCCACCTTTCATTTGCTCTTTTGCAATCTTATGCTCTGGGTGTGATGGTAGCCCTGGATAATTAACTTGCTCAACTGAAGGATGATTTTCTAAAAACTTTGCAATAATCATCGCACTTTCGTTTTGTCTTTCAACTCTTAGCTTTAATGTTTTCATGCCTCTTAACAAACTATAAGCATCCATTGGTGCAAGGGTTGCACCATTAATTTCTCTATAGTGATAAACTTGTTTAACTAAATCTTTATTACCACAAATCACACCACCTAAAGCATCTGCGTGGCCTCCTAAATATTTAGATGCAGAATGTAAAACAATATCAGCTCCAAGCTCTAAAGGGTTTTGATTAATCGGTGTTGCAAATGTATTATCAACTACAACTAAAGCTCCTACCTTTTTAGCAGCAGCACTTAAGTTTTTAATGTCTGTTATTTTAACAGTTGGGTTTGTAGGTGTTTCTAAATATAAAACCTTACAGCCTTTAGTAATTTCACTTAATATTTGTTCGTGATCACTAGTTTCACAAAGACAAACATCAATATTAAGGGGTGGTAAAAATTCATTAAAGATAACATTGGTTCCACCATAACTATCTTTAATAGATACAATTCTATCACCTGGTTTTAAAAATGTGCCTAAAGTATTACTAATAGCAGCCATACCAGATGAAAAACTAGTAGCAGCTTCAGCACTCTCTAATTCTTTTACCTTATCTTCAAAGGCTCTAACGGTTGGGTTAGTGTTTCTTGAATAAATGTGACCCTGTTCTTCTCCAAGTGCAACTTTATGCCAAGTATCAATATCTTTATAAGCAAATGAAACACTGTGAACGACAGGAACTTGTGTGGATCGCTCGTAAAGTTCGTGCTCTTGTTCGCCGCCCCAAATACTTTTAGTGGATTGGCCTATTTTTTTGTTATCAGTCATAAACAGCTCCTTTTTTTTAGCGTTGAATAATTAAATGATTAAACATTTAATCTTATTTCAAGGCAGCGCTTTAAAAGCCTTTATCTTGATGAGACAAATATAAGCTAAATCAATTCAACAATAAACAAGGAAAAGTGATACATAACGCGTGAATCATTAACCAAAAGGAATAAACTTTGAAACTTTTATCTGAACTAAAACTTGGTAACTTAACATTAAAAAATAGAATTATTATGGCTCCTCTAACCAGAATGAGATCTGCCCAACCTGGTAATATTCCACAAGAATTAAACGCAACTTATTACGCACAACGGGCAACAGCTGGTTTTATCTTATCAGAAGCAACTCAAATTTCACAACAAGGTCAGGGTTATCCTGCAACACCTGGTATTCATAGCAAAGAGCAAATTGCTGGATGGCAAAATGTTACTAAAGCAGTTCATGATAAAGGTGGAAAAATTTTCTTACAGCTTTGGCATGTAGGAAGAATTTCTCATACTTCATATCAAGTAGATGGAAAATTACCCGTTGCCCCCTCTGCAATACCTGCAAAAAACAGTGGAACTTATACTGCTGATTGGCAGCCTACTGAAATTTTAACTCCAAGAGCACTAGAGATTTCAGAGATAAAAGATATTGTTAATGATTTCAAGCAAGCAGCTCTAAATGCTAAAGAAGCAAACTTTGACGGTGTTGAAGTTCATATGGCTAATGGATATTTATTAGACCAATTTTTACAAGATGGTAGTAACCAAAGAACAGATGAATATGGCGGAAGTGTTGCTAATAGAATGAAATTTCCTCTTGAAGCCTTAGATGCCGTGATTGATGTTTGGGGTAAAGACCAAGTGGGTGTTCGTCTATCACCTTATGGAACTTTTAATGGTGTAAGCGACAGTGATCCTATGAGTTTATTCAATCAAGTTATTGAAGAATTTAATAAAAGAGGCATCGTCTACATTAACATGATTGAACCAAGAGCAACTACTGCTGGTGGTGATGATAATGTGAATGAAGAAGCACCAAGTACTTCTAGTTTATTTAAAGATAAATTTAATGGAATGTTTATTTCATCAGGAGGCTATACGCCTGAAACTGCTGAGGTTGCTTTAAATGATAATAAAGCAGACGCCATTATGTTTGGTAGATGGTTTATTGCAAACCCTGATCTTCCAGAAAGAATTGCTAAAAAGGCAGAACTTAATAAATACGATAGAGCTACTTTCTATGGTGGTAATGATAAGGGTTACACAGACTACCCTTTTCTATCGTAGATATTTTTGAATTTTATAACAACAGATGCTGTTTTAGATTTTTAGTGCTTTAAAAGATTTATTTATTATCGTCGTCTTTTGTAAGGTTTTCTTCATCAGTAGGTTTTTGTTCTGATGGTTGCTCTGTAACCTCTGGTGTTACTTCTGGTTCTGATGGTTGCTCTGTAACCTCTGGTGTTACTTCTGGTTCTGATGGTTGCTC
>CALCPL010000122.1 GCA_937897125.1 uncultured Candidatus Pelagibacter sp.
CGAGATTGCCTCTTGTCTCGTGGGCTCGGAGATGTGTATAAGAGACAGCCTTTAATATCTGTATTTAAATTATCACCGATAGATAAAACTCTTTTTCCTTCATTATTAATTGCTTGATTATAAACTTCAGGAAATGGTTTTCCAAAATAAATAACTTCTCCTCCCATTTTTTCAAAAACAAGTGCTACAGACCCTGCACATAATTCTCTTTTTTCACCTCTATCAACAATTAAATCTGGGTTAGTACATATCATTTTCTTATTAATATGATCTTTGAATAATTCTTTGTAATAATTTAAATCCACACCTTGTTCTTCAAATAAACCTGTGCAGAGTAAATATGAACTTTCTTTAATGTCATTAGTCTTATTTTTTTTAAAATCTAAAAATAAATCAAAATCTCTTGGTGGCCCTATGTGATAAAATTTTTCTTCTAGTGAATTTTTTCTTAAATAATTCAGTGCTGCTTCTCCTGAGGAATAAACTTTTTCTCTAATTTCTTTATTCATCCCCATTTTTTCTAAAAAATTATTTACTGTTTTATTGGGTCTTGGGGCATTGGTTAAGAGAACATAGTCTTTGTTTGCTTTAGTGATTTCTTCTAAAGCTTCAATTGCATTTTTATGAAGAGTTATCCCATTATGAACAACACCCCATAAATCGATGTAAAAAATATCATAATTCTCTACAATTGATCTTAATCCATCGTTATCTAAATTCTTAGTCATTATGGGAGGTATAACTTATAAAAAACACAATTTCTCTGGTTTTTTGCCCCACATATTTTTTTTAACATCTCTTGAAATAGTTAGCCTAATAGCTATATGAGTCGCATAATAAAAGGAGAATTTATGAAATTTAAACCGTTACACGATAGAGTTTTAATAGAAGTTTTAGACAGTAGTGAAAAAACTGCTGGAGGAATAATTATCCCTGATACAGCTCAAGAAAAACCTCAAGAAGGTAAAGTTATTGCTGTTGGTGGTGGTGCAAAAACTGAAGATGGAAAACTAATTCCAATGGATGTGAAAGTTGGAGATAAAGTTCTTTTTGGCAAATGGTCAGGAACTGAAATCAAAATAGACAGCAAAGAATACAGCATAATGAAAGAGTCTGACATTATGGGTATTTCAGGAAAATAATTTAATTTAAAGGAGAAAATAAAATGGCAAAAATTGTAAAATTCGACTCTGAAGCAAGAGCGGCAATGATAAGAGGTGTTGATATCCTTGCAAACACAGTAAAAGTTACACTTGGACCAAAAGGTAGAAATGTTGTGATCGATAAATCTTACGGTGCACCAAGAATTACTAAAGATGGTGTTTCTGTTGCTAAAGAAATAGATCTTGAAGATAAATTTGAAAACATGGGCGCTCAAATGGTTAAAGAAGTTGCTAGCAAAACAAATGAGGAAGCTGGTGATGGAACAACTACAGCAACTATTTTAGCACAAGCAATTATTAAAGAAGGTGTAAAATATGTTACTGCAGGCATGAATCCTATGGATGTTAAAAGAGGAATAGATGCTGCTGTAGATCATGTTAAAGCAAGCTTAATTGCTTCAGCAAAAAAAGTTAAAGACACTGATGAAATTTCTCAAGTTGGAACTATTTCAGCTAATGGTGATAAAGAAATTGGCAACATGATTGCAAAAGCAATGCAAAAAGTTGGTAATGAAGGTGTAATCACTGTTGAAGAAGCTAAAGGAGTTGAAACTGAGTTAGACGTTGTTGAGGGTATGCAGTTTGATAGAGGTTATCTATCACCTTACTTTATCACTAACGCTGAAAAAATGACTACTGAGTTAGAAAACCCTTACATTTTATTACATGAAAAGAAGTTAACTAACTTACAACCAATGGTTCCCCTTTTAGAAGCAGTTGTGCAATCTGGAAGACCACTAATGATTATTTCTGAAGATGTTGAGGGCGAAGCTCTTGCAACTCTTGTAGTAAATAAACTTAGAGGTGGTTTAAAAGTTGTTGCAGTTAAAGCACCAGGTTTTGGTGATAGAAGAAAATCAATGCTTGATGATATTGCAATTTTAACTGGTGGTCAGGTTATTTCTGAAGATATTGGAGTTAAACTTGAAAATGTTAAACTTACTGATCTTGGTTCTTGTAAAAGAATAAAGGTTGATAAAGATAACACTACAATTATTAGCGGCAATGGTAAGAAATCTGAAATTGAAGCTAGATGTGGTCAAATTAAACAACAAGTAGGCGAAACAACTTCTGATTATGACAAAGAAAAACTTCAAGAAAGACTAGCTAAACTTGCTGGTGGAGTTGCTGTAATCAAAGTTGGTGGCGCAACTGAAGTAGAAGTTAAAGAAAGAAAAGATAGAGTTGAAGATGCTCTTAACGCAACTAGAGCTGCTGCTGAAGAAGGTATAGTAGTTGGTGGTGGTTGTGCTCTTTTATACGCTTCACAAAGTCTTGACACACTTAAAGTTAAAGGAGACGATCAAAAAGCTGGTGTTGCATTAGTTGCTAAAGCTTTACAAGCTCCTATTAGACAAATAACTTTAAATGCTGGAGTTGATGGTTCAGTTGTAGTTGGAAAACTACTCGAGCAAAATAAAAAGAATATGGGTTACGATGCTCAGAACGAAGAATACGTTGATATGTTTGCAAAAGGTATCATCGATCCTGTTAAAGTTGTAAGAACAGCTTTACAAGATGCAGCTTCGATTGCTGGATTACTTGTAACTACTGAAGCCATGATTGCTGACAAACCAGATGACAAAGATTCTGGTGCTGGTGGAATGCCTGGTGGAATGCCTGGTGGAATGGGCGGCATGGGTGGTATGGGTGGAATGGGTATGTAAACCCATTCACTTTACTAAAAATTATAAAAAGCCCAGTTTTTACTGGGCTTTTTTTTTGTCCCAACATTTTATTAGAGCACGAAGAAAGCACGAAAAAAGCACGAAGAAAAAATCATCAAATGAGTCTATTATTTGAGAACTCTTAGGCTACTAAACAACTTCAAAGTAGTAAAATAGATGTTGATTTGTTAGGGTTGGTTAATGAAAAAAATACTACTAATTACATTTTTATTTATTTTATCAAATTGTAGCACTCCTTATCAAAAAAATAGTTTTATTAGTGGTTTTACTGGTGGTTATAAAGATAATCAACTATCTCATAATTCATTTAGAGTTGTTGCCAAAGGTAATGCCTTTACAAGTTTAGATAAAGTACAAAATATAGTTTTAATGAGAGCAGCAGAATTAACTGTAAATAATAACTACGATGTTTTTGAAATTATAAAATCAAACACAAGAATTAATAGTTCGATTGTCTCAAATCCTGGACAAACAATAACAACTTATACTCCGGGTCAGGCGTCTTCGTCAGCAACATATGGTGCTGTCTCTTATACACATCTGACGCTGCCGACGAATAGAGAGG
>CALCPL010000123.1 GCA_937897125.1 uncultured Candidatus Pelagibacter sp.
TCTCTATTCGTCGGCAGCGTCAGATGTGTATAAGAGACAGATGCTGTGAATATTATTTTTTTCATTTTTTTTTCTTTTTCTTAGATTTTTTATTTTTATCGTATTCCTTTCTTTTCTCAATTAATATTAAAGCTTCTTCCATATTAAGTTCTAAAGGGTCTTTTTCCTCTGGTATCGTCGCATTAAGAGATTTATACTTGATATAAGGTCCATATTGACCCTTCATTACTCTAACAGGTTTTTTATCATCAGGGTGTTCTCCTAGATCTTTTATAATTGATGCAGACATTCTACCTGGCTTTGCCTCTGCTATTAAAGTGATTGCTCTATTAAGACCAATTGAGAAGATTTCCTCAACATTTTCAATTCTTGCTGATTTATTTTCACATTTTAAATATGGACCAAATCTTCCTGAGTTTAATATTATATCTTTTTGATTTTCAGGGTTAATACCTAAACTTTTTGGTAATGAGCATAAAAATTTAGCTCTATCAAGATCCACACTATCTAATGTAATTCCTTTAGGTATAGAAACATTTCTTAAATTATTATCTTCTTTTTCTACCTTCTTTTTTTTTGTTTTCTTTTTCTTTTTTGTTTCAACTACAACTTCTTCCTTTATTTCCTCAATCTTTTCATATTGTAAGTAGGGACCAAATCTTCCATTTTTAAGATACATGTCATTACCATTTTCATGTTTTCCTATAAACTTTGGTTCAGCTAGTTGAGATTGAGCAGCTGCTTTAGCTTTAGAAAGAGGTCTAGTAAATTTACAATCTGGATAATTTGAACAACCTATAAAAGCACCACCTCTAAAACTGTTTTTTAAACTTAATGATCCACTGTCACATAACTTACATTGTCTATTAATATTTCCATCTTTATCTCTTTCAAAAATTAAACTACCTAGACTGTCGTTTAATAGATCTAAAACTTCTCTAGTTCTTTTCTCTTTAACGTCAGATACATTTTGATTAAAGTCTTTCCAAAATAACTCTAGAACTTTTATCCATCCTTCCTTACCAGTAGTAATATCATCAAGTTGATTTTCTAGACTTGCAGTGAAGTTATAGTCTACATATTTAGAGAAAAGCTTTTCAAGAAAAGCAGATATTAGTTTACCACGATCAGTTGGGTGAAATCTTTTATTAATTGTTTCTGCATACCCTCTAGTAGATATAACAGATATTATACTCGCATATGTTGAGGGTCTTCCAATACCTAGTTCTTCTAATTTTTTAACTAAACTTGCTTCTGAGTATCTTGGTGGTGGCTGTGTAAAATGCTGTTCATCTAATAGAGATTCTATATTAACTGGGCCCTTGTTCATTTCAGGAAGAATATCTTCATCATCATCTTTTTTAGTATCCTTCATAACCTTTAAGAAACCATCAAACTTAATAACAGATCCACTAGCTTTACAGATTGTTCCATTATCGTCAGAGGTTATCGTTATAGTATTTCTATCAAATTGAGCAGGTTTCATTTGAGAGGATAGGGCTCTACTCCAAATTAAATCATATAATTTATGCTGATCTGGACTTAGATATTTTTTAACTGTATCTGGTGCACGCATAATATCTGTAGGTCTAATTGCTTCATGTGCTTCTTGAGCATTTTTAGCCTTTTTACCAGAATAACTTGCTGCATTATCTGGAACATATTCATCGCCAAACTCATTTTTGATATATTTCCTGAAACTGTCTATAGCGTCCGTAGATAGATTAGTACCATCTGTTCGCATGTACGTGATAAGTCCAATAGTTTCACCATCTATTTCTATACCTTGATAAAGTTTTTGAGCTATCTGCATTGTTCGTGATGCTCCAAATCCTAATCTACCAGAAGAAACTTGCTGTAATGTAGAGGTAGTAAAAGGGCCTGAAGGGTTTCTGTTAACAACTTTGCTTGAGATGTCATTTATGTTGAACTTTTTAGAATTAACTTCTTCAATTGCTTTATCAATTTCAGCTTTATTTTTAAAAGAAAATTTTTCAATTTTTTTATCATTCAATTGAGTGATACTTGCTAATATATAATTTTTATCATTGTCGTTGAATTGAATACTTAAAGTCCAAAATTCTTCAGGATTAAAAAGCTCTATTTCATGTTCTCGTTCTGTGATTAATTTTAAAGCAACTGACTGAACACGTCCTGCAGATTTAGAGCCAGGCAGTTTTGTCCATAAAATTGGTGAGATGTTAAAGCCAACTAAATAGTCTAAGGCTCTTCTAGCCATATAAGCATCAACAAGTAGTGGCTCTATTTGTCGTGGGTTTTCAATTCCATGAATAACTGCTTTTTTTGTAATTTCATTAAAAACAACTCTTTCTACATGTTTGTCCTTAATTAATTTTTTTTCATTTAAATATTCTTTGACATGCCAAGCAATTGCTTCTCCTTCTCGGTCGGGGTCAGTTGCTAGTATAATTTTTGAAGAAATTTTAGCTGCATCTGTAATTTCTTTAAGATATTTTTTAGAAAAACTATCTACTTCCCATTCCATTTTAAAATTATTTTCTGGATCAACAGAACCATTTTTCGAAGGAAGGTCTCTAATATGACCATAACTTGCTAATACAATATAATCATCACCTAGATATTTATTGATAGTTTTTGCTTTAGCTGGACTTTCTACGACTACAAGATTCATTACTAAACAAATTACTTAAAAGACTTAGATAGTCAAATCAATAAATTTTAGTCTTAGTTTCTTCTTTGTTTTTCAATCGTTTGACGTTTTCTCTATGTGTATAGAATCTGTCTCTTATACACATCTCCGAGCCCACGAGACAAGAGGCAATC